>NZ_JBHWBW010000039.1:0-7872 GCF_042735675.1 Kitasatospora sp. NPDC059571 | reverse complement strand
GTGCCCTGAGAGCTGGTGCGAGGGCGCGCGGGTGGGGGGCGGCTGGTGGGCGCCGGGCCGGGCGGCCCCCGGCAGTGGGGCCGGGCGGGGCCCCCCCCCGTCCGTGCGCCGGGGGCCTCAGCCCTCCTTGACCACCAGGGTCTTGGCGCCCTTGTCGTGCAGGCACTGCTGGAGCGGCTTGTCCCACAGCAGCCACAGGCAGTTGAGCAGCTGGAACAGCGAGCCGAGGCAGTACACCGCGCCGGGCAGGCCGTAGACCGCCGCGCGGATCCAGAACGCGTTGTCGGCCGGGCGGCCGCCGCTCGCGACGTCCACCACCCGGAGCTTCATCACCTTCTTGCCGACGGTCTGGCCGTGCTGGGTGAGCAGCATGGCCGCCTCGTAGCCGAAGATCACCAGGCCGGCGAAGACGTCGCCGATGACCGAGGCCCCGAGGATCGAGGTCACCACGATGATCGGGATCAGCAGCACGGCGGTGTCGATCAGCCGGGCCAGGAAGCGGTCGCCGGCCGAGGCGAGTATCCGGGTGCCGGGGGCCGGCGGCCCGCTGTACTGCCCGGGCGGGGTCAGCCACAGCGGCCAGGCCTGCTGGCCGGCCGGCGGCGGGCCGTATCCGGGTGCGCCGGGCGCGGTGCCGTAGCCGGCCTGGCCGTACGGCGGGGGAGTCCCGTAGCCGGGGGCCGGCGGCTGCTGGCCGTACGGGTTCTGCTGGGGGTCCGTCGGATAGCCGTAGCCCGGCGGGTTGTTGCTGCTCATGCTCCGCACTCCCGGTCGTTGGTCGTGGAGGCAGTTCTACCGGGATGCGGGGGTCGGGGGAAGACGATCCGCCAATCGTTACCGCCCCGGTGGCCGCGGCGGTGCCGCGCGGCCACCGGGATGACGTCGGATCAGGACCAGCGGTAGCGGCGGCGCAGGCTGTCCACCACCAGGTTGAAGCGGGCCCGGTCCAGCGCGCAGGCCTCGCGGCGCATCCCGCCGTCCCACACCCGCATCACGCGGTCCAGCGCGACCCAGGAGTCGCGGCCCGAGCGGTCCCACGGGCCGGCGCCGATCGGCACCCAGTCCGCGTCGTGGTCGTGGCCCTTGCTGGAGAGCATGACGGCCAGCAGGCTGCCGCCCTCCTCGCGCGCCACCACCAGCACCGGGCGGTCCTTGCCGCGGCCGTCCCGCTCCTCGTAGGGGACCCACGTCCAGACGATCTCGCCCGGGTCGGGGTCGCCGTCGTGCTTCGGGGAGTACTCCGTGCGGACGGCGCCCACCTCGTACGCCTCGACCTCGACGGTCGCGTCGGGGCCGAAGCGGCCGGGGACGTCCTCGTTGATCAGCTCTGCCATGGCCCGAAGGGTAGCGGCAGCGGGGGCACCGGCGGGAGGACGGTTCGTGCGGATATCGAGTGGATCGCGGCCCGGTGCCGGAGGAGGATCGGGCCATGACACGTACCTTCGACGACCTGGTGGCCGAGGCGGCCGCCGCCCCGATGGAGGGCTGGGACTTCTCCTGGCTGGCCGGCCGGGCCACCGAGCAGCGCCCCTCCTGGGGCTACCAGCGCCTGCTGGGCGAGCGGTTGGGCGCGGCCGCGGCCTCGCTGGACATCCAGACCGGCGGCGGCGAGGTGCTGGCCGGCGCCGGGCCGCTGCCGCGCACCGCGGTGGCGACCGAGTCCTGGCCGCCGAACGTCGCCAGGGCCGCCCGGCTGCTGCACCCGCTCGGCGCGGTGGTCGTCGCCGACCCGGACGAGCCGCCGCTGCCGTTCGCCGACGGCGCGTTCGACCTGGTGAGCAGCCGTCACCCCGCCACCGTGCACTGGGAGGAGATCGCCCGGGTGCTGCGCCCCGGCGGGACCTACCTCGCCCAGCATGTGGGCCACTCCAGCGTCTTCGAACTGGTGGAGTACTTCCTCGGCCCGCAGCCGGAGGCCGTCCGCCGCGGCCGCCACCCGGACACCGAGCGGGCCGCCGCCGAGGCGGCCGGGCTGACCGTCGCCGACCTGCGCTTCGAGCGGCTGCGGGTGGAGTTCCACGACATCGGCGCCGTGGTGTGGTTCCTGCGCAAGGTGATCTGGATGGTGCCCGGCTTCACCGTCGAGCAGTACCGCGACCGCCTGCACGACCTGCACGAACTCATCGCGTCCGAGGGCCCGTTCGTCGCCCACTCCACCCGCACCCTGTTCGACCTCCGCAAGCCGGCCTGACCGGGCGCGGCCGCCCGCGGGCTGCGCAGGCCGGCCGTCAGCTCCGCAGCCCGGCCGGGACGGCCGTGTGCAGGGCGGCGGTGAACGCCGCGACCGCCGGGTGGGCGGCGGCCCCGGCGCGGAAGGCGGTGCGGGTACGCCGGTACACCGGCAGCCGGGTCAGCACCACGCCCGCGGGCGGCGGTCCGGCGGGCAGGCCGAGGTGGGGCACCAGGGCGACCCCCTGTCCCACCGCGACCAGCGCCAGCACCGTGGTGAAGTCGTCGATCCGGTGCCGCACCCGCGGGGTGAACCCGGCCGCCTGGCAGGCCCGCAGCGCCATGGCGTGGCAGAGCGTGCCCTGCGGGGCCATGATCCACGGCGAGTCCCGGTGCTCGGCGACGGTGCCCGCGGTGCCCGCCGCCAGGTACATGGGCTCGGTGAAGACCGGCTGGGTGAGCGCCAGGCCGGGCTCCGGCTCCGCCGGCACCAGGTCGTACTCGTGCACCAGGGCCACGTCCAGCTCCCCGGCGCGCAGCGCCGCGGCCACCCCCGCCGGGTCGACCTCGGCGACCATCGGCTCCAGCCCGGGGTGCCGGGCGGCGAGTTCGGCGACCGCCGCGGGCACGATCGCGCGGGCCGCGGACGGGTAGGTGCCGATCCGCAGCGGCCCGGCCAGTCCGCGCCGGGCGTGGGCGAGTTCGGCGTCCGCCTGCTCCAGGCGCTCCAGCACCGCCTCGGCGTGCCGCACCAGGCCGAGCCCGGCCGGGGTGAGCGCCACCCGCCGGCCGGTCCGCTCCAGCAGCGGCACCCCGGCCTCCCGCTCCAGGACGGACAGCTGCTGCGAGACGGCGGAGGGGCTGAAGGCGAGCGCCTCGGCGACCGCGGCGATCGTGCCGTGGTGGGCGAGCTCGCGCAGCAGGCGCAGACGGCGGACATCGAGCATCGGCCCAGCTTACGAGAAGCGTCACAAACGTGAACTGGACCTGCACGATCCGCGGGCGGCAGGCTGATCGGCATGGAACTCCACGGGATCCACGTCCCCCTGGTCACGCCCTTCGCCGCGGACGGCACGGTGGCCGTCGAAGCCCTGGCGGGCCTGGCCCGCGACGCCCTCGACGGCGGTGCGGCCGGCCTGGTCGCGCTCGGCACCACCGGCGAGCCGGCCACCCTCTCCGAGGACGAGCGGCGCACGGTGGTCGCCGCGGTCGCCGAGGTCTGCCGCGCGTACGGCGCGCCGCTGACCGTCGGCGCCGGCGGCAACGACACCCGGCGCGCCGCCGAGTCGCTCGCCGGCCTGGCCGGCACCGCGGACGCCGCCCTGGTCGCGGTGCCCTCCTTCGTCCGCCCGGGCGAGGCCGGCGCGCTCGCCCACATCGCCCACCTGGCCGAGCGCAGCCCGGTGCCGCTGGTCGTCTACCACATCCCGTACCGGACGGCGCAGCCGCTGGGCGCCGCGGCGCTGCGCGAGCTGCTGGCGATGCCCGGCGTCGCCGGGATCAAGTACGCGCCCGGCGCCCTCGACCAGGACACCGTCGAGCTGCTCGGCGACGGCCCGGCCGGGGTGATGGCCGGCGACGACGTGTTCCTGTCGCCGCTGCTGGCGATGGGCGCGAGCGGCGGCATCCTGGCCTCCGCGCACCTGGCCACCGACCGGTTCGCCGAGCTGGCGGACGCCTGGCGCAAGGGCGACGCGGAGCGCGCCCGGCCGCTCGGGCACCGGCTGGCCCGGCTCTCCGCGGCGGTCTTCGCCGAGCCGAACCCCACGCTGGTCAAGGCGGTGCTGCACGCCCTGGGCCGGATCCCCACCGCGGACGTCCGGCTGCCGCTGCTGCCCGCCCCGGCCGACCGCGTGCCGCCCGTGCTGGCGGCGCTTGACGCCCTGGCGCCCTGACGCCGTTCGGGGGCGAATCGATTACGGACGAATCCCCGCCGCACCGGGGGCGCCCCGCAGTTCTTCCCGACCCGGCCCGCATCGCCCGCAGGGGCTTGCGGCCCGGGCCCGCGGCCCCGTCCGGCGCCCCGCCCACTGCGTGGGACGGCCCGGCACGGTGCCCGTCTGACAAGGCATGATGGCAGGGCGCGGCCGCGATCGGCACGACCGATCAGGTACGACCGGACGCGCGCACGACACTTCAGGAGGAGCAGGATGAGGATCGGCATCGTTGGTGCCACCGGCCAGGTGGGCGGCGTCGTCCGCAGCATCCTGGCGGAACGGGACTTCCCGGTGGAGCAGCTGCGGCTGTTCGCCTCGGCGCGTTCCGCCGGGCGGACGCTGCCGTGGAAGGACACCGAGGTCACGGTCGAGGACGCGGCCACCGCCGACTACACCGGCCTGGACATCGTGATCTTCTCGGCCGGCGGCGCCACCTCCAAGGCGCTCGCCCCCAAGGTCGCCGCCGCGGGCGCCGTCGTCATCGACAACTCCTCCGCCTGGCGCCGCGACCCCGAGGTCCCGCTGGTCGTCGCCGAGGTCAACCCGCACGCGATCGCGGACCGCCCCAAGGGCATCATCGCCAACCCGAACTGCACCACCATGGCGGCCATGCCGGTGCTGCGCCCGCTGCACGAGGAGGCCGGACTCCTCGCCCTGGTGGTCTCCACCTACCAGGCGGTCTCCGGCAGCGGCGTGGCCGGCGTCTCCGAGCTGCACGACCAGGCGAGCAAGGTGGTGGACGGCGCTGCGGCGCTCGCCCACGACGGCTCCGCCGTCGAGTACCCGGCGCCCGCGGTGTACAAGCGCCCGATCGCCTTCAACGTCGTCCCGCTGGCCGGCTCGGTCGTCGAGGACGGCTCCAACGAGACCGACGAGGAGCAGAAGCTCCGCCACGAGAGCCGCAAGATCCTGGAGATCCCGGAGCTCAAGGTGGCCGGCACCTGCGTGCGCGTCCCGGTCTTCACCGGCCACTCGCTCCAGATCAACGCCCGCTTCGCCCGCCCGCTCGCCCCGCAGCGCGCGGTCGAGCTGCTCACCGGCGCGCCCGGCGTGGAGCTCACCGACATCCCGACCCCGCTGCAGGCTGCTGGCCAGGACCCGACCTACGTCGGCCGGATCCGCGCGGACGAGACGGTCGACCACGGCCTGTCGCTGTTCCTGTCCAACGACAACCTGCGCAAGGGCGCCGCGCTCAACGCCGTCCAGCTCGCCGAGCTGGTCGCCGCCGAGCTCGGCTGACCCCTCCCGCCGCAGCGGGCGGCCCCGGACCCGGCAGCGGGTGCGGGGGCGTCGCCGGGCCGGCAGCCGGTACGGCCGGGGGGCGCCGGCCCGCCGCCCCGCGGGCCCCCCCCCCCCCGCGGGGGGCGGCCCCCGCCCCGGCCCGGGGGGGGGGGCCCGTCGCCGTCCCGGCAGCCGGTACGGCCGGGGTCAGCCGACCCGGACGGGCAGCTCCGCGGACGCCGCGTCCCCCGTCCACTTGTCGCCCGGCGCGTACCACTGGAAGTCCCCCGGGCCGCTCACCGGCACCGTCGCCGACACCGTGCCGGACACGTCCGAGACGTCCCGCGCCACCGTCGTCCAGCGGTGCGACCCGGCCGGCCGGAACTGCAGGTACGCCACGCCCTCCGGGTAGCCGTGGTACCGGTTGTCGGTCCAGAACGAACGGGCCAGCCAGCCCTTCACGGTGATCCTGGTGCCCGGCCGGACGGCCGCCGTCGGCACCCCCGAGCCGGACACCTTCGCCGCCCGCTTCAGCGAGAAGCCGGCCGCCGTCTTGTCCACGAACCGGTCGCCGTCGTTCGCGGTGACCTTCAGGTCCACGAACCACGTCCCGGCCTCGTCGTTGAAGATCTGCTTGCGCACCGGGTCGACCGTCACCGTGCCCCGGCAGGTGGACGCGGCCGCCGAGACCGCCGTGCAGCGCATCGGGCTCACCTTCAGCACCCCGTAGTTGGGGCCCCACACGCCGATCGGGTCCACCGAGCGGATCCCCGAGCCGTCGCGGGCCTGCACCACCACCGGGAAGGTCACCGGCCGGTCCGGGCCGAGCAGCACGGGCCGGCCGCCGTTGACGGTGACGGAGGTGACGGCCGTGTCGCCGCGCGAGGTGTCGGTCGTGATGGTGGGCACCGCGAGCACGGCCACTGCCGCGCCCACCGCCACCGCGCTCAGCGCCCAGGAAGTCTTCCGCATGATGCCCCCAGTATCGCCGCAGGCCGGCCGTGCTCCGGACGGCGGCCGCCGGCGGCCGCGGTTCGGCGCCCGGCCACCGGGTATGGCAGTGCCTAACCCCCGCCCCACCGGGGGCCGCCCCGAACGAAGGAGGGGATGTGGACCGCTCCGTCGTCCTCGTCGACGCCGGCTACCTGCTCGGCGCGGCCGCCAGCCTGCTGGCGGGGGAGCCCGCCCGCTCCCGGGTGACCGTCGACCACACCGTCCTGGTCACCGCGCTGCGGGAGCGCGCCGAGGCCGAGACGGGCCTGCCGCTGCTGCGGGTGTACTGGTTCGACGCGGCCCCCGACCGCCGCCCGCTGCCCGAGCACCGCCGGCTGCGGGTCCTGCCCCGGGTCACCGTCCGGCTCGGCGCCCTGACCCGCGCCGAGGGCCGCTGGGTGCAGAAGGGCGTCGATGCGGCCATGCACGCCGAGCTCACCGAACTCGCCCGCAACCACGCCTGCTCCGACGTGGTCCTGGTCACCGGCGACGGCGACCTGCTGCCCGGCGTGATGTCCGCCAAGGAGCACGGCGTCGCCGTCCACCTGTGGGCCCTGCAGGCCGCCGACGGCGACTTCAACCAGTCCGAGGACCTGGTCGCCGAGGCGGACGAGCGGCGCGTCCTGGACCGCGCCTGGATCGACCGCTGGGCCCGGCTGCGCGAGCTGCCCGCCGCCTTCCCCGCGCCCGCCGCCCCGCCGGAGATCGCCGCCGTGCTCTCCGCCCCGCCCGCCGCCGCCCACCCCGGCCCGGCCCCGGCCCGGCCGCAGCCCGCCGCCGCGCTCAAGGTCGTCCCCACCCCCAAGGACCTCGCCGACCGCACCGCCTCGGCCGTGGCCGCCGCACCGGCCGCCCCGTCCGCACTGGGCGGCCCGGTGCTGCGCTGGACCTCCGAACGCGGCCTGGTCGACCGCCCGTACCCGGCGCCCGCGCCCGCCGCCCCCGCCGCGGCCACCGCCGGCGACGGCCTGCCGACCCTCGCCCAGCTCACCGACTCCGCCCCGCGCTGGGCGGACCGCGAGGAGGACATCACCAGCGTCGGCGGCGACGCCCAGGAGGTCGGCCAGGTCTTCGCCCGCCGCTGGATCGACCGCCTCGGCCAGGTGGACCGCCTCACCGTGCTGTGGACGGACTACCCGCGGATACCGCACCGGCTCGACGGCGAGCTGCTGCGCTACGCCGCCCGCTTCGGCCTGCTCGCCCACAAGGACGACCAGATCGACGAGCACGACCGGTACGCGATCCGCGACGGCTTCTGGAAGGAGCTCGCGCTGCGCGTGCCCGGCGGCCAGTGTGCGCTGCCCGACGACTGACGGCGGGCGGCGCGGCCCGGCGGCGCGCGGCCCGAGCGGCACCCGCCGTGCCGGGCGGCCCCGTTGCCGGTCCGGGCGCCGCGGAGCGTAGAGTCTTCGGTCGTGAGCACCACCGACCGGCAGGCACCCGCGCCCCCGCCCCGGGGGGCGGGGGCGCGGCGGCCGCCCCCCCGCGACTCGGCGACGGCGACCGTCCCGCCGTGCTCGCGCAGTGCGGCGTGCACCGCGGCGGCCAGGTC
>NZ_JBHWBW010000038.1:14510-30293 GCF_042735675.1 Kitasatospora sp. NPDC059571 | reverse complement strand
GCGGGGCGCGGCGGGGCGCTGGGGGGGCGGTGGGAGGCGGTCGAGGGGAAGCGGGCGCCGGACCCTCGATCATGCTGTTAGCGCTAACAATTCGTGCTGCGGGAAGATCGCCTCTCCACACGGGTGCCTCGATAGAATGTGGATCAGGGGTTACGGGTTGTCAATACTCCGCGCAGCGGCCTGTTCGAGTCGTCGGCTCGGCGCCGTCCGGCCTCCCCGGCGCGGGGGCTCTCCCCAAGCCTTTCCGCCTGCGACTTCACTGCGCGCGCCGGGCGCCCCGGCCCGGGCCGACCGGCGCACCCCGGTTGGACGGAGTGTTCCCTTTCGGTCAACCAGGTCTCCCGGCGCGATGGTTGGCGACAACGAAGGCTCGCAGCGAGTAGCATCGGCGGCTCATCCGGAGTGGCGCCGGAACCTCCTCATGCCGTTGGCAGTCCCGACGGAGAGGTCCCATGTCCCCAACCCGCTCGTTCGCGTCCAGGCTGATCGGCCTCGTCGCCGTGCTCGCCCTCGCGGTCGTCCTGGGCCTGCAGACGGCGCCCCGCGCCGCCGCCGCCTCGCTGACCCAGATCACGAACTTCGGCACCAACCCGACCGGCCTGCTCATGCACCTGTACGTGCCGGCCGGTGCCAAGCCCAACCCGCCGATCCTGCTCGCCCTGCACGGCTGCCAGGGGACGGGCCCCTACATGTACTCGAGCACCGACTTCGCCGCGCTGGCCGACCAGTACGGCTTCCTCGTCATCTACCCCTCGACGAACCCGGGCGGCAGTTGCTGGGACGTCTCCTCCGACCAAGCGCTGACCCGGGGAGGCGGTAGCGACCCGGTCGGGCTGATGTCGATGATCACCTATGCGGAGCAGCACTACGGCGGCAACCCCGACGCCGTGTACGTGACCGGGGAGTCCTCGGGCGCGATGATGACCAACGTGATGCTCGCCGACTACCCCGACGTCTTCAAGGCCGGCGCGGCGTTCATGGGGGTGCCCTACCACTGCTTCGCCACCGGCTCGGTGCGCGGCTGGAACTCGGCCTGCGCCCAGGGCCAGGTCTCCATGACCCCGCGGCAGTGGGGCGACCTGGTGCGGAAGACGGCGTACCCCGGCTACGCCGGCCCGCGGCCGCGCGTGCAGCTCTGGCACGGGACCGCCGACACCATCCTGAGCCACAACGACCTCGGCGAAGAGATCAAGCAGTGGACCGACGTCCTCGGCGTGAGCCAGACACCGTCGGCCACCGACACCCCCGCGTCCGGCTGGACCCGGACCCGGTACGACAACAGTGCCGGGACCACCCAGGTCGAGGCGTACAGCATCGCCGGCGCCGGACACCAACTGCCGATCCAGGGAGCCGGGATGGCCGCCAACGCGGTCCACTTCATGGGACTGGACGCGGCCCCCTCCGCCGGCACGACAGGCGCGCTGCGCGCGGTCGCCGCGGGAAAGTGCCTGACCGACCCGAGCACGGCGGCGGGCACGCAGCAGCAGATCCACGCCTGCAACGGCGCCGCGAACCAGACCTGGACCCGCACGCCCTCGAACCAGTTGACCGTGACCGTCGGCGGAAGCACCCTGTGTCTGGACGCCAACGCCAAGGGCACCGTCAACGGCACCAAGGCGATCGTCTGGACCTGCAACGGCCAGCCCAACCAGCAGTGGCAGGTCAACCCGAACGGCACGATCACCGGCGTGCAGTCGGGGCTCTGCCTCGACGTGGCCGGGTTGGGGAGCGCCGACGGCACGCCCGTCCAGCTGTGGTCCTGCAGCGGCGGCAGCAACCAGCAGTGGAAGCTGGGATGACCCCGTGACGCGCCGGCCGCCGGCCGTCGGGGCTGATCCCGGGGTCGGCGGCCCGGGGCGGTGCTCAGACGGAGTCGGCGCCGTCAGGGGTGAATCGGGCGGCGACCCGCCGGCCACCGTGGAAGCCCCAGTCCAGCGTCCCACCGGAGCGCGGCGTCGTTCTGGTGCGCCCAGAAACGGTGGTGCGCGTTCTCCGGGGATCGCGGTCCAGGGCGTTGCGCCGGCCACTCGTAGGCGACGGCCGTCACCATCGCGTTGTCGGCGACCGAGCTGTTCGACCCCACACGCAGGCGTCGGCGGCGATCGGCACTGCGCGGCGCTGGCCGCCCGTGGTGGACAGGTAGCCGTCGGCGGCGGAGGCCGGCAGGCCGCGCAGCCGTTCACGTCGTCCTCGGGCGGCGCCACGCCGGGCACGGTGGCCAGGGTGATCCGGCCGAGCGTCGCGGTGCCGCCCCGCACAACCCTTCCGCCGGCCGGGTGTGCAGGGGGAGGAGGTGACCGCGTCCCGGTACTGTGACTTGCCTGTGGTGGCGAGGAGTTCGGCCGCCGCCCAGTAGAACTCGTCGGAGACGTCGGCGTCCTCGTACGCGCCGCCGCCGGTGCTGTCGGTGGCCGGGGCGAGGACGTCCGGGTTGGCCTTGGCCGCCGTCCGGGCGCGGCGGGCCCCGTCCAGGCAGCGGGCGGCCCGCGGCCCTTGTCCGTCACCACTGGCCCCCACCCGCGACGACCTCGATACGTTGGGTGTATGACGGCCGAGTTTGAGACCTTCACGCGCACCGCGACCGGCTACACCCCCTACCCCTACCAGTCGAAGCTGGCCGCTGACGGCCTGCCCGCCCTCCTCCAGGCTCCCACCGGCGCCGGCAAGACCGTGGCCGCGGTCCTGCCCTGGCTGCACCGTCGTCTGGCGGGCGAGGACGGGGACACCCCGCGCCGGCTGGTACTCGTCCTGCCCCGGCAGTGCCTCGCCGACCAGACCTTCGCCCGCGTCGGGCAGTGGCTGGAGCGCCTGGACCTGACCGGCGAGGTGGGGCTTCACCTCCTCGGGGGCATCGCGGCGCAGGAGGGCGCCTGGCGGCGCAGGCCCGAGCGGACCGCGATCCTGATCGGCACCCACGACATGGTGCTCAGCCAGGCACTCATGCGCGGCTACGCGGACACGCGGACCATGGCGCCGGTCTCGTACGGTCTGCTGCACACCGACACCCAGTGGGTCTTCGACGAGCTGCACCTGCTCGGCCCCGGCCTGTCCACCGGCATTCAACTCCAGCTGCTACGAGAGCAGTTGGGGACTTCGGCGGCGACCAGGACGATGTGGATGTCGTCCACCCGGGATCCGGCCGGCCTCGGCGATGCCATGCATGTCCCGGACGGGCCCGAGACGCGTCGGCGGATCACCCACCTCGACCTCGCGGTCGAGCGCTACCCGGCCGCCCTCACCGAAGCCGTCGCCGCCGCGCACGTGCCCGGCACCCGAACCATCGTGGTGCTCAACTCCCTGGAGCGGGCCCGGGCCGTGCACGCGGGGCTGGCCGCCACGGGCCTCGAGGTGCTCCTGTTGCATCCGTACTTCCGCGCCTCCGACCGCCGCCGCGTCCTGCTCGCCGCCACCGAACACTCGCGTGACCTCGTCGTCGTCGCCACCCCGGCCGTGGAGGTCGGGCTCGACCTGTCCAGCCGCACCCTGGTCACCGAACTGGCGCCGTGGGCCTCGTTCGTACAGCGCGCAGGCCGCTGCAACCGCCACGGCGAGCACCCCGAGGGCGACCTGCTCTGGTGCACGCCCGCGGAGGGCGGCGACGCGGCCACCGCACGCTGGCTGACCGCCCACGAAGGCCGGGCCGTCACCCCCGCCGAGCTGCTGGCGGCCCGCGTCGACGAGCCGCTCCCGCCACCGGGACCGGGCCGCGAGGACCTCCTGTCCCTCTTCGACTCCGCCCCCGACAGCGGCACCGCGGCAGCCACCGCCGACCGCTGGATCTGCGAGCCGTCCGACCTCGCGGCGCTCCCGGTGCTGGTTGCCTGGCGCGCCTGGGAGCCCGCCACGCCTGGCACGCCCGCCGGACCCGCCGAGGCCACCGGACCCGTCACGCCTGTCGAGTCCACCGGGCCCGCCGAGGACGAGCCCGACCCGTCGAGCGCCGAGCTCTGCCCGGTGCCGCTCGGCGAACTCCGCAACCTGCCAGCCGGCCGGGCCTGGCTGCGCGACGCGCTGGACGGCCGGTGGCGCCCCGCACGGCCCTCGGACCTGCAACCCGGCGCCCGCCTCCTCCTGGACTCCCGCACCGGCGGCTACCTCCCCGACCGGGGCTGGACCCTGGCGAGCCCGGTCCCGGTGCCGCCTGAAGCCGCCGCTCCCGAACGGCCCGCCCACGGCTGCACCTCCTGGGTCAGCCTCGACCGGCATCTCCAGGAGACCGCGGACGAGGCACGCCTGCTGCTCGCGGCGCTCCCCGAACTCCCCACCGAACTGTACGAGTCCGTCATCCGGGCGGCCCGCTACCACGACCTCGGCAAGTGCCACGACGCCTTCCAGGAGAAGCTGCGCGCCGGCCGGACCGACCCGCCGGGCGGCCTGCTCGCCAAGTCCAAGAACGGCGCCCACCCGCTACCGCCCTACCGCTCGCCGCGCCCCTACTTCCGGCACGAGCTCGTCAGCGCGCTCATGCTCCGGCACGACGGCCACCACCCGCTCGTCGCCTACCTGGCCGCCGCGCACCACGGCCACGTCCGGATGACCGTGCGCCCGCGCGGCGAGGAGGAACCACTGCTGCTCGGCGTCGCGGACGGGGACCGCACCCCGCCCGTCACCCTGTCCACCGGCGAGCACTTCCCCGCCCGGACCCTGCACACCGCCACCTTCCCGGAGGCCTGGACCGAACAGGCACTGGCGCTGCTGGGCGACCCCGGCCTCGGCCCGTTCCGGCTCGCCTTCCTGGAAACCCTGGTCCGGGTTGCCGACTGGCGCGCCAGCGCCCGCCACGACGGCCCCCCGCCCCCGCCGGCTCCCGCATCACCCGCAGGCCCCGCCCGCCGCGCCTGACAGGCCGCCCCGGCGGGAAGAGCAGGCCGTGGTCACCGAGTTCCAGCCCGGTACGGGGCTCGACACGATCCTCTTGAAGTCGGCCGGGAGTTCGACCCCCGGCTCGTTCTCCGCTCCTGCCAGCCTCCCGGCTCTTGCCGATCCGGCAGCGCCGGCTCCGCCTGTGCAGCGTCAGCCGCTGCACAACGGCCCGCACCCGCTGCGATGCTGGACTCCGCGCCGGACACCGACGCCGCGCCCGGCGAGTCCGACACCGGGACCGCCTCGCTGCTCCTGCGCGCCCGCGGTGGGCACTTGGGCATCGACGTCGGTGACCAGGCCATGGCCGCCTCCGTCCGGCTGCGCGCGATGAAGCCAGCCAGGACCGGTAGAGGCCCTACGGAGTGGCCACGGTCGGAACAGCGCCTCGTCAGCAGTATCAGGAGGTCGTGGATGGCTCGGGCCAGACCGCGAGTTTCCCGCCCGGCGTCGAGATAATCCGCCAGCCTCCGGGCCCGAGCACTTCCACTTCCCATGCCTCGAACGAGGGGTCCGCCAGGCTGGTGAGGTGGCAGCCGGTGTCGAAGACCAGCCGCAGTGAGCCGCTCTTGAAGGCCACCGCAGACAGGACCTTCGCTCCGAACAGCCCGAGTGCCGCCGCCACATCCCGTTTCCCAGGGTCGAGGTGTACATCCTGACGGCCCTCTCCGAGAGCCTGGGTGAGCTTGAAGGGGCATCCAAGATCCACGCGGGCATCCGAGTCGAGGTGCAGGAACAGGTGGTAGCCAACGCTGATCTGGGTAACGGTCCGGCCCCGAAGATTCATGATCCAACGGTCTTCGTGCTCAGCCAACGACGTTTCACTCACCACTGCAACATGCACTCCGGGGCATCGACAGCGCCACCGAATAGCCGCCACGGGCTCGCGGCCCATCTCGCGGTGGGGTCAGCCGGCACGGGAATAGCGCAGGTTCGAAACACCGGCGCTTCACCAGTAAGGCACCGCCCCAACGCCCGCCACGTCGCCGCCGGCATCACCGCCTCCGCCTCCGCCCTGCGCGGCCTCACCTTTGCACTGTGTCCGCTGGTGATCAACCGGACCGAGATCCAGCCGCAGATCACGACGTCGACGTCATGATCGGCAGCGCGGCGAGCGGCAAGTCAACGGCGCTGCTCACCGTGCCGCCGCATCAGATCATCAGCCTCGACCAGCAACGCGCCCTAGTCTCCGCCCCCGGAGACCAAACCGCGACCACCGACGCCGTCCTCCTCCAACACCAGATCCTGACCATGGGGCGGCGCCGAGGACTGACCACAACTGGTCGAGCTCGCCCACGCCCACGGACGTCGCAACCGAGCCGGACGGCAGCATCGGCATGGTGCGGATGGGGCCTGGAGCCGAGCCGGTCCGAGGTGAGCGCCGGGTCAATCGAATCCTGACCGGCGTGCGGGGTTCCTCACTCACGCGATCCGCGACGGCGCGGCGCCGAAGTGGGTGCTGGGCGCGCTCTACGAGCGTGCCGACACGCGGAGTCTGCCGGAGGAAGCGCGGGCCGAGGGGATCGGCCTGGCCTACCGGATGAAGGCTCGGCACCGACTCCAGGAGCCGGAGTCGGCGGTTGACCGCACCAGCGATGAGCAGGTGGTGGCGATGTTCCGAGAATGCCGCAACGCCCGGGACCGCCTGATCGTGCTCCTGCTCTCCCGGGGCAGGCCTTCGACCATTACGTAGCCGAACGCCACGAGCGGCTCGGCGCCGTCAGCAGCGGCTTCCTGCCCCGTGGTCACCCGCGCCTCACTCCAATCCGACCTGGCCAACGCCCAGGAACGCGCCGGCCGTCTCACTGCAAGGTCCGGACCCTGGATGGCAAGCTCTCCGAGCTCCTCGGCGAGCGGGCGCGGAGAGACTCCGGACTCGGCGGAACCGACGACATCGACAAGCTCAAGCGCCGCATCACCGCCCTCGAACAGCAAGCGGTCGGTCTCACCGGTCAACTGGAGGAGCGCGACGAACAACTCCAAGCCGTCCGAGTTGCCAACCGCCGGCTGATCAGTCGGCTCAACGCGAGCCACTGACCTCGGACGCGGGGGCGGTGGGACAGTGATCCCTCCCCGCCTCTTCCGCAGCGACGAGCTGGAACGCCTGCATGCTATCCATCGAGGTGCCATCGGGATTCCGCCCGAAGGCGGCCGCAAGAACGGCGGGAAGATCGGCCTCGGGGACGGCAACGCGCAGCTCCGCGAGTACGTCGGGAAAGTCGACGTCCTCGATGAAGCCCAGATGATCCTGGCGCAAGCGGTGGATCACCTCCACCAGCTCGGGCCTCAGCCGCATCCAGGCGCGGGACGTCCGGATCTCCTCCGCGACCTGGTCCATGAACCAGCGCATGACCTCGTACGGGATGTCCAAGTGTCGTCCTCGGGGATCGAAGCACACCGTCGGCTCGCGCGCTGGGTCCTCGTCAGGGATGATCGCGGTCACCACGGCCCGTTGCTCCCGGACGAGGTCCAGTTCGAGATACCAGGCTTCGTCGGGCACGGAGTACATCGCGGTGGTCGCGTAGTCGCGGCCGGGGTGCGTGATCATCGTCCTCAGGCCTTCAGGTCGATCGGTGGTGTGGTGTGGACCTCGGCTTCCGGGGCCAGCAGCAGGCCGGCCGTGGCGAGGAAATCGTTGAGGTCGATCCAGCCGCCGTTGGTTCCGTCGTCCCAGCTGGTCCAGAGCCTCGACTCCTCGCCGTCCCAGGTGTCGACGTCCTCGCTCGGATGCTGCTCGACAGTCCCCTCGCCGTGCCGGTACCGCAGGTACAGGCACTGGCCCGTAGTCGTCCAGGCATCCCACTGCAACGGGCAGCCCACGGAGGTCTGCACCACCCGCGCGAGGGTCACATCCTCGTGAAGGTGGGCCTCGACAGCGCCCAGAGGCTGGTCGTGGGCGATGAGGAGGTCGTCAACGAGACCGAGCAAACGGATGCTCCCTTTGGGGAACTGGAGGGTGAGGCCGGCCGTGAAGCTGACACGGCCGTCGTTGTAGTCGATCTGCCGGACCGAGCGGATCACCTGTCCGACGAAGCGGGTCACCGGAACATCCGGCGAATCGTCGATCACTGAGACGCTTCCATACTCCTCCATCGAGTACGGACCGTGCGGCCGGTCGGGACGCAGAGACACGCCGGTCGAGGGCGTGTGGAACAGCACCGGGCCCAGCCCCTCCAGGTGAAGCCACAGGTGCACCAGCGACGGATCGTCGTCAGCATGGTGGTGCCAGGCCGTGGTCAACTTCAGCAGTCGCCTTCCGATCAGGTCGGCGGCAAACAGCTCCTCATCGTCGATCACCTGTCGATGCTCGCACGGCCTCACGCAGAGGACACGCGAATTCCTGACCGGTTGCCGTCACCAGGGCAGGCTCCGTCGGCGCTACTGGCGACCGCGGACGAGTGAAGTCGACCGATATGTTTGTGCCACACGGGCTGCGACGGCAACGGTGCCGGATCATAGCCACTGAGCTGCGAGGACTCCGTCGTGAGTCCGCCTCAGGATCGGCGACCTCCCCAGAACCGGCCGTTTCTGGCTGGAGAGGCGCTTACCTTCCACAAGGGTGATTGCCTGGAGAGACTTACCTGCCACTCTGGCCGAGGGTGCTCGTAGACCGTTTGCCCCGGGCCGTACCGCTCGGGGAGCACGCCACGGAGCCCCGGTTCGCAGCCGCCACAGCACCCCGTTGACCACCCAGTGCCCGGGCCGACGACGAAACCATCCCTCTCGGGCGTGACAACGGCGCCCTGCGCGAGCTGGTCCGCGTCTACGCCGAGGCGATCCGACCACAGTCGACAAGGCCACCACCCTGGAGGACGAGTTGCAAGTGCTGAGCGGTCGAATGCCGCCTCCACAACGCGGACAATGGCCAGGGCTGCAGGTGCATGACCTCGAAGGAGCCACTTGGTGCTCCGGCCTGTGCGGTCATCGACCCGGGCGGCGTCGACCCGTCGTCAACCAGGGGGTGAGGGGTTCCCGGAAGCGCTGGAGCAGCTCCGAAATCCGATGGATCCTCCGCCGCGATCGAAGCATAATTCCGGTGAACCGCAGCGGGGGAGCTTGTTTGGACGTGTTCGCGTGTGCCGGGTGCTGTACTGAGCTGACGGCACCGGTGTCCCGGGTCGCACTCCCCGTCCACACCCATCACGGTGCCTGGGAGGAACTTCATCCTCCGCTGATGCAGCCGGGGACGTACGCCGCCGACCCCCTGCCCACCGGACCGCCCTGGCGGTTGTGGCAGGAGGTCGGAGAGGAAGCGGCAGCCCGGCAAGGGGTGTACGCCCCGGTGTACTCCGTCTCCTTCGGCGCGCGGGGCAGGATCGTCATCGCGCCAGGTGACTCCCGGTCGATGACTCTGATCCTGGACAAGTGCGAGGGTTACTGCCGGGGCGTGGACGGCCGGGCCGGGCCCAACCTGGCCTGTACGGGGTGCGGACGAGCCGTGGCGACCCGGATCGACGACTGCGGCTCGTGGCAGACCGTGTGGCTGGAGCCCGACGCGGTCCTCTGCCGTCCCTCGGGACTCGCGCACGGCCCGATGCCCGGCTGGGCAGACCTGGAGCGTGCCGAACACCGCGTCCCGCCCGTTGAACCCGACGGGTCCTGGAGCCGCCGCTGGGAGGCTGCGGTCGGCGTGGCGCTGGCCCACCTCGTGGCGGCCACCGAGAGCCACCCGGTGACCCTCCCCGCCGGCCCCGTCACCGACCTGCTCGACTACGCCGTGACGCGTTACCTCCCGCCCGGACCCGATTCCCGCTCTGTGGGATTGGCCGGCCCGGGCATCCCGGAACCCCGGCCCCGCCCCGACGTCCTCCTCGTCCCCCGCCACCCCGGCACGGGCGAGCCCTGGCGCCCACCCGACCGCGAGGCGACGGTAGTGCCGCTGGACAGCGGAGTCTGGGCGTACCTCACAAGCCCGGAGGAGACCTCGCCGATGCCCGCCACCGGGGTACTCCCAGAGGGTGTCCTACGAGACGACTACCCACTGCCTTCGCGGCCCTGGTACCCCCTGAAACCCCACGACGGCGCCTTCAGAGACACCCTGGTCGGGCTGCCCGCGATCCGTAGCCCCCGGCTGCGCAGGTTCCACGACGCCGCGTACCGATCGTGAGCGCTCGTTGGGTGTTGTGGGGCCTTCGGACCCGTCCCAGCGTCCGTGCCTCCGGGGTTGCGGGTGCGAGCTCCGGCTGTGCAGGTGGCCATCGAGAGCAGTCGTCGGTGGATTTTGGAGACCGGACGCCTGCCGGTGACGCGCGGAGTGTCGGTGAGAAGTGAGAGCGCCTCCGGGCGTGTCGGTGTCGTCCGGAATGATGCCCTTGTTCGAGATCGAGTGAGAGGGCTGTGTCCATAAGGCTGCGATCTCCTCGCGTTCGTCCAGGTGCCTCTCCGTGAACCGTGCGCCGGGACGGACGAGGGCGACCAGATGGGCGCATTGAAGCACGTGAGCGGGCCCGGGCCGCCTCGGTGAGCTTGACGGCCATGCCAGGCCGGCGGCCCGGCTACCGGGGCCCTTGGTCGCCCTCGTGCGCAGGCGCACGGTGGCGAAGACCGACTCCATGGGGGTTCGTGGTCCGAAGGTAGATCAAGTGTTCGGCCGGGAAGTCGTAGAACGCCGCTAGGAACCTCGGTGTCGTCGGTGACCTTCCTGGCCGCCTTGGTACCTCTTGGGACGGCATGGCTTCCGAGTGGGCCCGGTCGTCGGCCTCGGAGGATAGAATCAGCACAAGCCGAGGGAGCAGGAAGCGAATAAGGGGGCTCCGGTGCTCCAGCACCTCATCACGCAGGGCCACGAGCTGCGCATGGTCCCCACCGACCACAACCGACTGGCTGAAGCCGTGGAGGAACTGTGCGAGGAGCTGCGGGCGCTACCCGAAGGGACGGAGACGGACCGGCAGCGGATGCTGACCCGGTGGGTCGGCATCGGCCTGATGACTACGGGCCACTGCCGCGGCGCGTGCGAGTTCCTGCAGCAGTCCCTCGCCCTGGCCGCCGCCGGCGGCAACACCCGGGCCGTCATCTCCACCGAGCTCAACCTCGGCGACGCCCACCGCTACGCCGGCGACGTCGAGACTGCTGACGGGCTCTACCGCAAGGCTCTGGGCGCGGCCCGCACCCAGCAGCCGGAGCTGGTGGACTTCGCGCTGCAGCACTTCGCCAAGCACCTCATGGAAAAAGGCGACCTCGCGGCAGCCAGGGATCATCTGCTGGAGGCTCGGCACCTGCGCATCGCCAAGGGCGACACCGACCTGATGGAGTCCACCCAGGCCGCACTCGACCGCGTCGAGCTGCTGATCACTCAGAGCGGCGCCGCTGCCGGCGTTGCTGACCTCGAAGCGACGCAGTAGAGCCGGCGGTGGACCTCATGGCTCCAGTCGCAGACCACGACCCGGAGCCGGGCCAGGTGAGCCGAGGGATTCCCCGCTCTCCTCAGATGCCTCAAGCGCTTCGTCGCGCGAGAGAGGTCTATCGCCACCTCACCAGCGCCTTCAGCGGCGAAACCGGGCCGTCTCCTGCAGCTTGACGGTCTATAGAAGCTTCAGAGTCAAGCTAAGGATTCCACCGCTTCGCGCCGCCGCCCGCACCGACGGCGCCATGGCCGATCCTCCGCCCTGCGCGTACCTCACACCCCCGGGCCACCGGTGCCGGTCCCCGATCGTCGGGCGAGCGGCACCGACACCACTCAATCAAGTTCGGTAGCCGACCGGGCCGGAGCGTGCCCTCGGGGGCCGTTGGCTACGTCCGGGGCGGCCGTCACGGCAAGCTCGGCCCGCAGGGCGAGCGTTCGGGCGAGGCCCTCCGCGGCGGCGGGGGAGTCGAGTCGGCGGTAGAGGGCGGTGGCGGCCTCCACCTCGGCCAGGGCGGTCGTGCGGTCGCCGAGGGCAAGACTGCAGCGGGCGGTGCCCTCCAGGGCGCGCGCCTGGTCCAGCGGGCTGTCGGTGTCGCGGGCGAGGGCCAGGGCCTGCTGGTGGAGCGACAGGCTCTCCCGGGGGCCGGCGGTCCGTTCGGTCAGGGCGGCCAGGTCGAGCAGGGCCCCGGTCTCGCCGAGGCGGCTGCCGATCTCCCGGTAGATCTCCAGAGCCTGCCGGTAGCCCGCGGCCGCCCGGCTGCTGTCGCCCAGCGCCTCGCGGGCGCGCGCCAGGCCGAGCAGCGAGTCGGCCTCCCCGTGCCGACTGCCCGCTTCCCGGCAGGCGTCCAGGGAACGCTGGTGCAGTTCGGCCGCGCCGCGGTGGTCGCCGGCTGCGTGCCGGACCCGACCCAGGCCGCGCAGGGCGTTGGCCGTGCCCTGGACGCTGTTGAGCTCCTGGTAGATCGTCAGCGCCTGCTGATAGTACGTCCCGGCCCGTTCCGGTTCGCCGGTCTCGTCCAGGATGAAGGCCAGGTCGTGCAGGGCGGCGGCCTCGCCGCGGTGGTCGCCCATGGCCCGGTAGAGGTCGAGCACCTGCAAGGAGAGCTCGATGGCGACGGGGGAGTCGCCCGAGGAGTGCCGGGCCCGGCCGAGGTCGCACAGTGCGCGGGCCTCACCCAGCCGGTCGCCGAGGGCACGGAAGGCGCCCAGGGCCTGTTCGTGCAGCCAGGCGGCCTCCCGGATCTCGCCGGTCAGCAACCGGATGCGGCCGAGTTCGTGCAGGTCGTTGGCCTCGCCATGGCGGTCGCCGAGATCCTGGTGGATCGTCAGGGCCTGCCCGAACAGCTCCGCGGCGGCCCAGTAGTCGCCGGTCGCGTGACGCACCCGGCCCAGATCGCACAGGGCGTCCGCCTCACCACCGCGGTCGCCGGCGGCCGCGGCGGCGTCGGCCGCGGACCGGTGCAGGTGGGCCGCCTGGCTCCAGCGTCCCTCCAGCAGCAGAAAGGCTGCCAGGTGGGAGGAGAGCGACACGGTGAACGAGCGGAGGGACACGGTGGCTGGGTGACCGAGGAGGGCGAGCAGGTTGCGGTGCTCGCTGCGCATCCAGGCGAGCGCTTCGCCCCGGTCGGTCAGTGCGGGCAGTGCGGTGGGAGCCGTGGGCTCGGGGCCGCGACCGGGGCGGCTGCGGCGCGCCAGGTGCTCGCCGGCGCGCGCGGCGGTGTGGCGGTAGTACGCGGCCACCCGCTGCAGCGGGAGGTCCTGGTCCACCTCGACAGCCGGGTGGTCGACCGTCGCCCGGGTGCAGAGTGCGACCAGGTCGTGGAACAGGTAGCGTCCCGGGGACCGCTGGACCAGGAGGTTGTGGTCGAGAAGGCTCTCCAGCAGCCGCTCCGCCGTGCGGTGGTCGGTGTCGGCCAGAGCGGCGGTGGCGAAGGTGTCGATGTCGTGGCCGGGGAAGCGGGCCAGCAGGCGCAGCAGTTCCTGTTCGGCGGGGGTGAGGGACGCGAAGGAGGTGGCGAAGACCGCCGTCAGGCTGCGGTCCTCGTCGGTCAGCCGGGCCAGCCGGTGGTGCTCGTCGCGGAGCAGCTCGACCAGGCCGTACAGGCTCAGACCGCGCTGGTGGCGCAGTCGGGCGGCGGCGATGCGAATGGCGAGCGGCAGCCGGCCGCAGAGCCGGACCAGTTCGTCGGCCGCCGGATCGCCGGCCGGGACGCGGCCGGCTCCCGCGGCCTCGCGCAGCAGGGCCACGGCGTCCGGACCGGGGAGGAGGTCGACGGCGATCCGGTGGGCGTCGTCGAGTCCGGCGAGCCGCCGGCGGCTGGTGATCAGGACCAGAGAGCCGGGTGCCCCGGGCAGCAGCGGGCGGACCTGCGCACTGCTGTCGGCGTTGTCGAGGAGGATGAGGGTGCGGGTGCCGGCGAGCCGTTCCCGGTAGAGGGCGGCCCGGGTGCTCAGCTCCTCGGGGATCTGCTGCGGTGGCACACCGAGCGAGCGCAACAGCCAGTCCAGGGCATCGGCGGCGGTGACGGGGGCCGCGCCGGGGGTGTGGCCGTGGAGGTCGAGGAAGAGCTGCCCGTCGGGGAACCGGGACCTCGCCCGGTGTGCGGCCCGCACGGCCAGCGCCGACTTGCCGACTCCGCCCATCCCGTCGATGGCCGAGATCACCACCATGCCGCAGCCGGTGCCCGCGGGCGCCGTGCGGGCCAACGCGGTCAACTCGTCAAGCTCCCGGCTGCGCCCGGTGAACAGTCGGGTGTCGTAGGGGAGTTGGCACGGCGCGCCGGCGCGGGCGGACCCGGTGCCGGGCGTGCCACGGAGGCTGGTCGGCGTCGGGGTCGGCGGGGTCGGGGTCGGGCCGGAGCGTGCGGCCGCGAGGAGCTCCTCGCGGCGGACCGGATCGAGCGCCAGGGCCTCGGCGAGCCGGGCCACCGACGACAGCCGCGGCTGCCGCCGACCCGCCTCCAGCACGCTGATCGCATGGGTGGACATCCCCGACCGGTCGGCCAGCTCCTCCTGCGTCCAACCCGCCGAGAGCCGACACGCGCGCAGCATCTCACCGAAGGCGCTCCCGCCCACCTGGCCCCCCTTGGACTCCGGACCTCGACTCTATGGGCGGCTCATGACAGAACGCCATACGAACGCCAGATCAACGCCATGGAGCGGAGGCGCCGGCCCGGCGACGATGGGTTCACGGGCGGAGCAGCCGAACTGCCCCAGGACCACCGCGATCCAGCCCTGCCGCCTGCGCGGTCCCTCACCGAAATCGGACCAGGAGGCCGAACATGACCATCGGACCGAAGTTCCGCTCCGCTGTGGCCGCGGCCGCCGTTCTCGCCGGCACGCTCGTCGCAGGTGCCGGCGCCACCGCCCCCGCCTCGGCCGACTCCGGTTGCCCGTCCGGCTTCAACGGGAGCCAGACCTACAAGTTCTACGACGCATCGGGCAGCGTCGCCGCAATCGGCAACGTCTACGACTACCCGAACAGCGTCTGCACCACGCTCACCGCCCAGGGCCGCTACTACGGCATGTACAAGTGGATGTCCGCCGGCATCACCGCCGTCCCCGGCTTCGGGACCGGCTCGATCTGGGACAACGGCTACTACCGGTACCACGCCGGGCCGATCCAGCTGTCGGACGTCTACGGCGCGATCTGCAAGGACTTCCACTTCGGGATGCAGGACAACTCCGGCAAGTGGGTGTTCAACACCGTCCGCACCCTCGGCTGTGACTGATCAACACTCCACGGAGGGACATGATGCGTCGAACCGGATCGGTTCTCGCCGCCGCCCTGGCCGCCCCGCTGTGGGACTTCAGCTTCCATGAAAGGGAGATTTCCGTGACCAGTTCCACGTCAGGTTCCACATTCACCGCTCCGGCGGTGACCGCATGAAGCTCCGCGCCCTCGGATCCGCCACCGCAGCGCTCGCCCTGGCGCTCGGGCTCGCCGTCGCCGGCACCGGCACCGCCACCGCGGAGAGCCAGACGACCAACTGGACGAACGGGCACGTCTACCGCTTCATCAGCCTGAGCCCGGACTACTACCACGCCAGCACCTGCCTGGACGACTCCGGCACCAGCCCCTCCGGTTTCCTGCGCAACTGGACCTGCAACGGGCAGGACTACCAGCAGTGGAAGGTGATCGCCCTCAGCAACGGCTGGGCCCAGCTGAAGAACGTGCACACGGGCCGCTGCCTGGACTACTCGCACGCCTACCACCTGCGTACCTATGTGTGCAACGGTCCCAGCTTCACCGGCGGCTGGCAGGGATGGGCGATGATCAACCGCACCGTCAGCGGCCAGTCCCAGCAGGTCCTCAAGAGCGCCACCAATGAGGACCCCACCAGCATGTGCGTGGACATCTCCTCCGGCGGTGGCACCCGCGGCTACGCCTGCAACGGCGCCTCGCAGGACGCGGGCTATCAGAGCTTCTGGGCCATGGACGAGTCGGTCTGACACTTCTCGATCCGACCGCCACCGGGGCGGGGCGCCCGTCCGGGGAGGGGGGGCCCCGCGGGGGGGGGCCCGCCCCGGGGGGCGCCGGCCCCCCCGCCGGGGGGGGGGGCGGGGGGCCGCGCGCCCGC
>NZ_JBHWBW010000038.1:3760-14500 GCF_042735675.1 Kitasatospora sp. NPDC059571 | reverse complement strand
CTGTGCTTGGGGGCCTGGGTCGTGGCGGTCCCACACGCCCCGCCCCCCCCGCCCGGGGGGGGGCCCCCCCGCCCGGCCCGGGCGCCCCGCTCTGGAGCGGCCCGCGACGGTCGGCGCCGGCCCAGGCCGCGGTGGCCGGGGCCTGGGCCCGTCGGCCCGGATGGCATGGAGGTGTCGGGCTGGTCGGCAGCGTGCAGGGACGATTCCGGGAGCCACGTCCTGCCGTCACCGTTCAGGGCGACGCTCGACGCCCCGCGCGGTGTGCGGCATGATCGCGTCCTCCGGTATCACCCCGAGCCGGCCCGCCTCGTAGTCCTCCATGGCCTGAATGACCTCGGCCTTGGTGTTCATCACGAACGGGCCGTAGTGGAAGACCGGCTCCCGGATCGGCTCCCCACCCAGGATCAGCACGTCCAACTCGGCCGTGTCACCGTCGGGCCGGCTGCTCGCCGTGACGGTCAGGGCGCCGCCCGCGCCGAGGACCGCGAGCTGGTGAGCGGCGAGGGGCCGGCCCTCGGCCCCCACCGAACCGTGCCCCGCCAGCGCGTAGACCAGCGCGTTGAAGTCGGGGCGCCAGGGCAGCACCAGGCGTGCCCCGGGGGCGATGGTGGCGTGGGCCAGTGTGATCGGCGTGAACGTCGAGCCGGGGCCGGGATGCCCGTCGAGGTCCCCGGCGATGACCCGCACCAGCGCGCCCCCGTCGGCGGACGACAGCAGCGTGACCTCGTGGCCTTCGATGCTCTGGTACTTGGGCGGATTCCACTTGCTCGCCCTGGGCAGGTTGACCCACAACTGGATGCCGTGGAACAGGCCACCGGAGACGACCAGCGCCTCGGGTGGCGTCTCGATGTGCAGGATCCCGCTCCCGGCAGTCATCCACTGCGTGGCGCCATCGGTGATCAGGCCGCCGCCCCCGTGCGAATCCTGGTGCTGGAAGAGACCGTCGATCATGTAGGTGACGGTTTCGAAGCCCCGGTGCGGGTGCCAGGGCGTCCCCTTGGGCTCGCCCGGTGCGTAGTCGACCTGGCCCATCTGGTCCATGTGGACGAACGGGTCCAGCGCCTGGGTCGGAACACCGGCGAAGGCCCGGTACACGGGGAACCCCTCACCCTCGAACCCGCTCGGCGCCGAGGTCACCGTCGTCACCGTCCGCTGCGCGGCGACCTGCGGATCGGGCTCGGCGATACGCGGAAGATCCAGTACGTTGTCCACGGTCACGGCCGGCATGACACCCTCCCCGAGGGGTCGGAAGGTCCGGTCCAGTCTAGTGTTCGGGCGGCCCACGGGCATCCCACGCCCCGGGCCGTCGTTCTTCCGGTCGCGGCCGGGGCCGTCGTCTCGTCGCCGGACGTGCCGGACGACCTCGGGACCCGTGAGGTCCGCGGGTGCTGCTCGCCTGCGACTCGGCCGCCGTACGGATGACCCTCTGCCGGGACCGGGACCTGCCGGAGGAGGTGAGGGACGCCGTGCTCAGCCACACCGATCACCGCACCCGGAGCTTCTTCGCCGCGAAGGACTTTGCGCATCGGGCCCGTCCTGGCCTTGCACGCCCGCAGGCTCCTGCGCTCCAGCGACACACAGTGGCGCCGCTATCAGGCCATCGACGCCCTGACCGCCTGGAAGCACGACACCAGTGGCCTGATCCGGCCCGGCGACGGGAACCGCGGCCCCTACGCCACCGACCGCACCGAGACCTACGCTGACTGCAACCCCCGACCTGCCGTTCCGACCACTCCCGGCGCACACCGTCCGACCGCCGCCCCGGGCGACCGGAACGGGCAGGCACAGGCCCAGCCGCCCGCTTCCGCGGTGGCGGGCGGCTGGTGCGCATCTCCGATCGCCCCGAGCAGGGCACTATCCCTGTCGGCGCCGCTGGCCGCCGGTCGGTCCGCCACGGCCTCAGTGCGAGGCGTGGTGGACCGTCGAAGGGGCGAGGGGTCGGGCTGCCCGGGGGATGAAGCCGGAGAGGGCAGCCGGGCCCGGTCCTCGGTCCCCCGCCGGCGGGGCCGCTACTGGGCCGGGGTGCCGGCGGGCACGTCGGCGCCGCGGGCGGTGATCAGGCGGGCGGTTCCGTCGGCGAGGCGATAGGAGAGGCCGACCACGGCGGCAGTGCCCGCGTCGACGGCGGCGGCGAGGACGCGGGAGCGCTCCAGCAGGAGGTCGACGGTGTGCCGTATGTGGGTGTCGATGAAGTCGGCGTCTTCGGTGTGGCCGGCGGCGCGGGCGGCCAGGACGCTGGGGGTGACCCGTTCGATCACGTCGCGGACGTAGCCGGTGGCGGTGGTGCCGTCCTGGACGGCCGCGCGGGTGGCGGCGACGGCGCCGCAGGAGTCGTGGCCGAGGACGACGACGAGCGGGCTTCCGAGGACGCTGACGCCGTACTCGATGCTGCCGAGCACCTCCGGGCCCACGACATGGCCGGCCGTGCGGACCACGAACAGGTCGCCCAGACCGCGGTCGAAGATGATCTCCGCTGCCAGCCGCGAGTCGGAGCAGCCGAACATGACCGCGAACGGGCTCTGGGCCGGCGCGATGGCGGCGCGGCGCGCGGCGTCCTGGTTCGGGTGCTCGGGGGTGCCGGCGGTGAAGCGCCGGTTGCCGGCCAGGAGCGTGTCGAGCGCGTCTGGGACAGTCATTCGATCACCGGTCATGGTGGCAGCCTACGGGCCGACCCGCGTGGGCGACCCGCCGGGGCCTCGTGCGACCGGCTCCGACCGGGCTGCAGTCTCGGCTTCGTGTTGCCCTGGGACGCTCCCCGGCAGGGCCAGGCACCCGACCGAGGGTGAGCGCGTCGCTGCCGTGACCCGCCGGGTGAGCCCCGGCGGCCCGGTTCTGGAATGTGTCGGCGAGCCTGGCCTGGACCGTGTCCGGATCGCCCGGCTCCTGGAGCTCACCGCCAACGCCACGGTTCCCGTGCCCATGCCCGGGCCGCCTGGATCGTGCCGGCCCGTAGCCGTCCGATGCCCGGAGCGGTGGGCCGCGCGGGGCGCGCGGCCGTTCATCCGCCGAGCGCCTGGAGGGTGGTGCGGGCGGTGCGGGCCTGGAGTGGGTTGAAGGCCGGGTCGGTGGCCAGGGCCTCGGCGAGATGGGTGCGGGCCTCGGCGGTTCGGCCGAGGGCGTGTTCGATCTCGCCGCGGTGGTAGAGGAACAGGGCGTTGTCCCACCCGTGCGCCGCGGCCCGGTCGGCGTAGCCGAGGGCCTCGCCGTCCGCGCCGGTACGGTGCAGAGCCCAGGCCAGGGCGTCCGCGACCAGGACGTTGTGCCGGCGGTCCCATTCGGCGCGCAGGAGGCGGACGGCCTGCGCGGGGTCGCCGTGGTCGGCCTCGTACTGGCCGAGTGTCAGGTCGTCCACGACGCCGTTCGCGGCAGCGAGTTGCTGTTCGGCGCCGAGGAGGTGGTACTGCTCGCGGGCCTGCTCGGCGTGGCCGAGTGATTCCTCCAGTTCGCCGAGTTCGAGGACGTACTGCGGCAGCGGCACGGCGGCGGACGCGGTGCGGTAGTCGTGCAGGGCGTCGTCCGTGCGGCCGAGAGCGGCCTCGGCGCGTGCCCGGCCGGCGAGGGCCGGCGTGTAGGCGGGATCGTCCGCGAGCGCCTGCCGGTAGCCGTCCAGGGCCTGCTCGTAACGGCCCGAGTTGCGGTCGAGTTCGGCGATCTGGAAGCGGCAGAACGCTTTGTCGCCGCCGTCGTACGCGGAGCCGAGCGCCTGTTGGAGAGCGGCACGTGCGTCGTCGGTGCGGCCGTGCTGCTCCAGGTCGTAGGCAGCCCGCGCGAAGGAGGCGGTGCCGGGGCGGAGGTCGAGGAGGTGCTGGACGGCATCGGTGGCGCCGCTGTCGTCGCCGAGCTGGGTGCGGGCGTCGGCGAGGACGGCGTATGCGGGCCAGTGCAGCGGGGCGGCGGCGAGCGCCCGGTCGGCGAAGTCGCGCGCGACCGCGAACAGATGGCGCGCGTTGGCGAGGGCGCCGAGCCCGGTGAGGGCGTCGACGTTGTCGCCGGGCTGCAGGGAGAGGGATCGGTGCAGTGCCTCGTCGGCCTTCGGGTAGTAGGAGGGGTCGGCGGTGAGCCTGGCCTGTTCGACGTACTCGGACCCGAGGCGCGCCCAGCCGGCCGCGTCGGCGGGCACCTGTCGCAGCCGCTCCTGGTCTGCGCCGACGGCCTGTGCGAGCGAACGTTCGTGGCCGGAGCCGTTGGCGCCTCGTTCGGGCGGCGGGGCGGCCGGTGGGGCCGGCCGGTCGCCGGCGCCCGCGGCGGCGAGGCCGGCGCACAGCGCGGCGGTGGCGAGGACGAGGGGCAGGCGTCGCACGTCGTGGTCTCTTCCTGCAGGCGGTGCCGGACGAAATGACGAAATGTCGTGGGGGAGCCGTCGTGCGGCCCTGGCTCGCACATGGGTGGGTGGCGTGATGCGTCGGCACGCCACCCACCCGGCGTGGGTGCCTAGTTCGGCTGGTTGACGGCCTTGGCGTAGGGGAGTGCGAGGTACGGGAAGGACCCGCCGAACGGCTGGTCGGCCTGGTTGACGCCGTCGCCGGCGGCGAGTGCGCCGATGAGGTGGCCCGGGGTGGCGCCTTCCATCACCTGGAGGGCGATGTCGACGACGTCGTCGGTGAGGCGGCGGCCGTTGGGGAAGCCCTGGAAGTCGCCGTTGAGGACGCCGAGCCGGTCGGGGGTCGGGGTGACGGGCGTGGACATGTTGAGCCGCAGTTCCTCGGCGGGGACGAAGCGCTTGGGGTTGACGTCCTTGTTGAGGAGCTGGGAGTTGAGGTCGACCTGGTAGGGGCCGCCGGTGGACTTGGCGATGCCGGTGAGGAAGATCTCCTGCAGGTCGGTGCGCGGGGTTGCGGGCGCCGGGATGCCGTAGATCGCCTGGACGAGCTGCGGCACCTCGGGGTTCAGCACCTTGTTGACGACAGCGGGCTGGTTGTGGTCCTCGGACGGCGGGAGCGCGTTGAAGGCGTCCTTGAGGCCGGCGGGGACGACGACCTCGTTGACCAGCGGGTTGCCGAGGCGGGAGACCTGGACGTACTTGCCGGCCGGCTCGGCCTTGCCGGGGCTGAGCTTGAGGGTCTGCTTCTCGGTGCTGGACCAGACGCCGATGACGGGGTTGCGGGTGGCGTCGCCCCGGTAGGCGAGTCGGCTCTTGGGGATCTGGATGGACAGCGTGTTGACGTTGTATCCGGCGAGGGTGTTCTGCCCGACCTCGGAGAGGTTGCCGCCGTAGAGGAGGTCGAAGACCCGCAGGTCGAGGAAGAACGGGTCGGCGGCCTGGGTGGCGACGGTCTGGCCGCCGCCGGGCAGCTGGACGGTGGCCTGCTGGCGCAGCCGTGCGTAGTTCGGCATCGATGCCTTGCCGGTGTCGGACGGTGCGGCGGTGCCGTGCTCGACGAGGGTGACGGGGTCACAGCCCTCGCGGATCTCCTGCAGGGTGTAGTACTGCCGGAAGAGCAGGGTCTTGTCGGTGAGGTTGTTCACCGCACCGTTGTTGTACAGGAAGGTGTTGGTGCCCCGCTGGTCCTCGGTGTGGAACGTCCAGCGGTAGGTGATGTCGGGGTGGCCGGTGCCCTGGGAGTCGATGTTGATGTCGTAGTGCGCCCCGTCGGCCCACGGGTAGAAGTTCGGTCCGCCGTTGGGCTCCTGAAAGGGCAGCCAGTTCGCGACCAGGGTCACGGTGTCCTGCTTGTCGGGGCTGGTGAAGGCGTAGACGTCCGTGTTGTCGACCTGCGGGTCCGCAGCGATCAGCGGCGCCTCGCGGTGGCTGGAGGCCGCGCTGGTGCCCGCCCCCGTGCCGAGCAGGGCGGTGCCGGAGATCGCGAGACCGAGTGCGGTGAGGGTCGTCGCGCAGCGGGCGGCGGACGAGGGGCGCGCGGGTCGGCGTGTGACGTTCATGCTGATGGTGTGCTCGCTTCCATGACGAGGGACCGCGTCGCGGCACGCGCGGGCGGTGGGCATCCGGCCGGGGGCGCCGAGAGCGGAACCCTCCGCCGGATGTCGTTGTGGGTTCGTCAGGGCCGAGGACGTGGACGGGGCGTCTCACCCGTCCGGCGCAGGGGCGTCACCCGCTCGGCAGGGGGACGACGGCGAATCCCCCTTGGGGATCGCGTTGTCGATCGCCGCGAGGGGGTCCGCGGCGTGGCGGATGCCCGGAGTGTGGGCGGTGTCGCCGATGCCTGCCGGTGCGCAAGCTGTCACCGAGCGTGCAGGGGGTGGGAAGCCGCCGGGGCGCGGCGCCAGCCAGGTCGACCACAGGGTCGACTGATCAGCCGCGCGTTCGATCCGGGGCTCACGGGGAGTGACGGTCCACCCACTGTCGGTGTGTTGCGCATCCCGTGGTCCGCGCCGGGGTCATCCTTGGCGCAGCCACGCCCTGGCAGGGGCCATCGGCCCGGCCCGCCCACGGGGATCGGGCGTGGCTTCCGCTCGCCGCGAGGTCCCGACGGACCAGCCCCGCCATCGGAGAACTCATGCGTGCTCGCCGACTGCTCATCCTTGCCGCCACCGCCACGGCCGGTGTGCTGTGGCCGCTCCTGGCCGCCGCGCCGCCCGCGGCCGCCCACCCGCTCGGCAACTTCTCCCTCAACCACTACCTCGGCCTGACCCTCTCGCCGGACCGCGTCGAAGCCCTGGCGGTCACCGACACCGCCGAGATCCCCACCCTCCAGGAACAGACGCAGATCGACCGCAACGGCGACGGCGCCGTCGACGACACCGAACGCGCGGACTGGGCGCGACGGCAGTGCGACGACGCGGCCCACCGGCTCCAGGTCCGCACCACCTCCGGCAGCGTCCTGGGCTGGTCGGTGACCTCCTCGTCCTTCACCTACCAGCCAGGCGCGGCAGGACTCCGTACCGGTCGACTCGAATGCCACCTCCGGGCCCCGGTACGGCTTCCCGAGGACGGTGCGGACTTCGAGGTCACGAGCGGATTCGACGCCACACGCGTGGGATGGAACGAGATCACCGCCCGCGGTGACCGCGTCGCCCTCGACCACACCGACGTTCCCGACACCTCCGTCTCCCATGAACTGCGGGACTACCCGCGCGATCTGCTGTCCAGTCCGAGCGGTGTGACGACCGCCCGCTTCCACGCGACCCCCGGCGCACCTGCGGGCCCGGCCGCCACCGGTGACGCCGCCCGAACCGCAGGTGCGGGCCCCACCGCGTGGCTCGCGTCCCTGGACGGCGAGCTCACCCGGCTCGGCGCCGCCCGCCGTCTCACACTGCCGCTCGGACTTCTCGCGGTGCTCCTCGCGACCGTGCTGGGGGCGGGACACGCCCTTCTGCCCGGCCACGGCAAGACCGTCATGGCTGCCTACCTGGCCGGGCGCCGGGGCCGCACCCGGGACGCCGTCACCGTCGGAGCGACCGTCACCGCCACCCACACCGCGGGCGTCCTGCTGACCGGCCTGTGCCTGACCGCCTTCAGCTCGCTCGCCGGCGACGTCCTCCTGGGCTGGCTCGGCGTGGTCAGCGGCGTGCTGGTGATCCTCGTCGGCGCGGGCCTGCTGCGCGACGTCGCCCGCCGCCGTCGGACACCGACGGCGGTACCCGGCGTGCGCACAACGGCCGGCCTCGCCCCCGCCCCCGCTCTCGCCGGCCCCACGGCCCTGACCCGCGGCCCGGAACACCATCACCACCATGATCGCGGGCACCCGGACGGACACCACGACCACCAGGTACACCACGTGCACGAGGCTGCGGCCGACCACCACCACCACGACGTGCAGGACCACGACCACGACCACGACGACGTGCACGGCACGCACCACGACCACCCGCATCACGACCACGATCACCCGCATCACGACCACGATCACCCGCATCACGACCACGACCACCCGCATCACGACCACCACCACCATCGGCACGGCCTGTTCGGCGGGCACCGCCACGGGCCCCGCGCCGCCGGTCGGCGCAGCCTCATCGGCCTCGGGATCGCCGGCGGCCTCGTCCCGAGCCCGTCCGCCCTGGTCGTCCTGCTCGGTGCCGTCGCCCTCGGCCGCACCCTGTTCGGCGCCGGCTTGGTGATCGCGTACGGCCTCGGCATGGCCGCCACCCTCACCGCCACCGGCCTGCTCCTCGTCAAACTCGGCGACCGCCTCGACCGGGCGGCCGGCGGCACTCTGGTCGGCCGCCTGCGCCGCCTCGCCCCGTACAGCGCCCTGCTCACCGCCCTGCTCGTCCTCACCGTCGGCGCCGGACTCGTCCTGCGCAGCCTCCCCGCCACCCTCTGAACCCGACCGGAGCCCGCCATGCCGCCCGTCCGACCGCGCTCCCTCGCCCCGCTGATCGCCCCCGCACTGATCGCCGCCGTCACCGCCCTCACCGGCTGCAGCGCCGATCACAGCGGCAGCTTCGACGCCCAGGCCGGCACACCCTCGCCCACCTGCCTGCAACATCAGACCCGCACGCCGGGCACGCCCTACACCGCCGGAGAGAGCGCCGACCCGCGAGCGGTCCTGGAGATGATGCGCTACTACACCGCGAACGGCACCAAGCACTACTGCGACGGCAAGCCGCCCACCGACACCGACCAGCGGTGGACCGCGCTGTACCGCACCCTCGGCGGTGACCCCGAACGCGTGAAGACCCCCTGACCGGACCGGCCGCCCGGAGCGGCACCGCCGGTGCCCACCGGGCGGCGGCAGCGGCGCTACCGGCCGCCCATCTCCTCCCGTGCCCGCGGCGCCCACACCGGGTGGAAGTGCGGGTTGATGGCCAGGGCCCGCGCCAGCTCGTCGTGCTGCCCGGCCCCGTCCCCGAGCGCCGCCAGGATCTGCGCCCGGTGGTAGTGGAAGAGCGCACTGCGCAGCCCCGGAGCGAGGGCCAGGTCGGACTCCGCGAGGGCCTCCGCGTCCCGGCCGTTGATGTGCAAGGCCCAGGCGAGGGCGTCGTGCGACTCCACGAACGGGCGTGACGCCACCGCCCCGGTCGCGATCTCCAGTGCCCGCGCCGGGTCGCCGTGGTCGGCCTCGAACAGTGCCGCGTCCGCGTCCAGGGCCACCCCGTTGGCGGTGAACAGCTGCTGCTCGGCGCGGAACACCCGGTCCTGTTCGGCGGCCTCCGCCGTCCGGCCGAGCGACCGGTACAGATCACCGAGCTCGAGCACGTACTGCGGCGCCGGCACCTGCCGCACCGCCGCCGTGAGGTCCTCGACGGCCGACGCCGTGTCACCGAGCGCGGCCCGGGCCAGGGCACGGGCCTCCAGCAGACCCGCGTGCGTCGGCGACTCGCGTAGGCCCGCCTGCGCCTCGGCGAGCGCACCGGCCGCGTCGCCGGAACCGAAGGCCAGCTGTGCCAGGTAGTAGTGGGCGAACGCCCGGTCGGCGGGACCCGCGGCGTCCTGCAGGGCGCGGGCCATGTCGGCGCGCGCGGTGGCCGTGTCACCCCGCAGCTCGGCGACGTAGGAGGCCCGGGACAGCGACGGCGCCCCCGGCCGCAGGTCGACCATCCGCTGGACCGCATCCGCGGCCTCGTCGTACCGGCCGAGCTGCGTGTAGGCGTCGGCCAGCGTCCCGTACAGCGCCGAGTTGTACGGGTTCACCGCCACGGCGCGCTGCGCCCAGTCGAGTGCGTCGGCGAAGGCGTGGCGGCCCGCGGCGAGGGCGGCCATGCCGCCGAGCGCGGTGAAGTTGTCGGCGGGCTCGGCGGAGAGGGAGCGGCGCAGGACCTCCTCGGCTCGCGGGTAGTAGGACGGGTCGGCGGTGTTCTTCGCCTGCTGGACGTAGTCCAGGCCGAGCGCGGCGAGCGCCTCGGCATCGCCCGGGGTGTCGCGCAGGTGTGCCTGGAGCCGGCCGATGTCCGTGGTGAGACTGTCGCCTGCCCCTGCCCCTGCCCCTGCCCCTGCCGCCGTCGGCGCGCCGCCGTCCGTGGGGGTCTGCGCGGGCAGCCCGACTGCGCCGGCCAGGAACAGCGCGGCGCCGAGCGCCGAAGCCGCGACGGCGCCGCGCAGGCGGGGACGGCGTCGGGCGGGCAGGTGCCGGTCGGGCATGGCGGCATTCTCTTCTCGGTCAGGCGGGCGGAGGCTCGTCCGGAGACGGGTCGGCTGCGGCGTAGACGACGAGGTTGTCGCGGTACTCGTGCTGGGCGCGGTCGTAGGTACCACCGCAGGTGATCAGGCGGAGCTGGGGCGGGCCGTCCGAGGCATACACCTGGTCGTCCGGTATCCGGTCCTTGTCGTACTGGCGGAGCGCCTGGACGGTGAAGGTCACGCTGCTGTGGTCGGACCGGTCGACGGCGACGGTGTCGCCCGGCTGCAGGGAGGCCAGGTTGTAGAAGGCGGCGGGGCCGGTGAGCGAGTCGAGGTGACCGACGATGATCGCGGCGCCGTCCTCGCCGGGCCGGGGCCCGTCGCTCCACCAGCCGATCTCCTCCGGGTCGTCCGGGGCCGCGAGGTGGCCGTCCTGCTGGACCTGGAGGTCGACGAGCGGGCTGTCGAGCCCGAGGCCGGGTATCCGCAGCCGGACGGGTGCGGCCTCCGGGCGCGCCGTGCCGGAAGGTCCTGAGGCGCGGGTGGCGGGCAGGGTGCCGCGGTCGGTCCCGGCGGCCGGGCGGGAGCCGTCGCTCTCCAGGCCCATGGCGCCCGCGACGGCGAGAGCGGTGCCGGCCGTGATGGCCAGGGCCGCCGCCGTCCGGCGCCAGGTCGTGGTGCGGGGCGGGGCGGCCCGCGGGGGGGGCGGCCGCGGGGCGGGGGGGGGTGGCCTTACGGCCTGTGCGCGGCGCAGGGGGGCACGGCGTCGGGGCGCGCCC
>NZ_JBHWBW010000038.1:0-3750 GCF_042735675.1 Kitasatospora sp. NPDC059571 | reverse complement strand
GTCGGCGGGCGCGGGCGGGCGGCCCCGGCCCCCCGCCTGCCGGCGCCTGGTGTTGGGGGGGCGGGGGACCCCCCGGGGGTGGGGCGGCCGGTCACCGGGCTGTGGAGCCTTCACGCCTTGGCCGCTCGCCTGCGGCGCAGGGCGAGGAGGCCCGCCGTGGCCAGCAGGGTGCCGCCGCCGAGCGCCGCCGCAGACACGGCGACGGACCGGCCGCCGAAGGCGGTGCCGCCGAGGCCGGCGCCGATGCCGCCGCCGGGGTGCTGGGAGGCGGCCTGGTTCACCGCGGCGGTGTTGGGCAGGGCGACGTAGGGGAAGGTGCTGCCGGGCTTGCGGAACGGCGTGTCGACGCCGTCGCCGGCGGCGAGCGCGGGCACCAGGGCGCCGGTCTGGGCGGCGCCCTCCAGGGTCTGCAGGGCGATGTCGACGACGTCGTCGTCGAGGCGGCGGCCGTTGGGGAAGCCGGCCAGGTCCTTGGCGAGCACGCCGAGGCGGTTGGGGGAGGAGCTCGGCGGTACGGCCATGTTCAGGCGCAGCTCCTCGGAGGGCACGAAGTGGTCCTTGGCCACGTCGGCGTTGAGCAGCTGGGAGTTGAGGTCCGCCTGGACGGGCCCGCAGGCCTTGCAGACACCGGTCAGGAAGATCTCGACGAGGTCGTTGCGGGGCGTCGCGGGTGCGGGGACGCCGTAGATGCTCTGGACGAGCTTGGGGACGATCGGGTCCTTCACCTTGTCGACGACCGGGGTGACGGTGTGGTCCTGGTCGGGGGCGAGGGCGTTGAAGGCGTCCTTGTACTTGAGGGGGACGACGGCCTCGTTCACGAGCGGGTTCCCGAGTCGGGACACCTGGTGCCAGCCGGCCCCGCCGCCCTCGCCGCCCTTGTCCGTGACGGCCGCACCCTTGCGGTCGGTGGTGGACCAGACGCCGATCACCGGGTTGCGCGTCGGGTCGCCCTTGAGCGCCAGGTCCTTCTTCGGGATCTGCAGCGCGATGCTGTTGACGTTGTACCCGGCCAGCGTGTCGTGGCCGGTCTCCTTGAGGTTGCCCCCGTACAGGAGGTCGAAGATGCGCAGGTCGAGGAAGAACGGGTCGGCGGCCTGGCCGGCGAAGCTGCGGCCGCCGCCCGGCAGGTCCACCAGGGCCTGGCCGCGCAGCGAACCGTAGTCGGGCATGGAGGCCGCGCCGACGTTCGACGGTGCGGCGGGCGCGTCCTTGACCAGGATCTTGGTGGTGCCGCCCGCGTCGGCGACGGTGAGGGTGTAGGTCTGGCGGAAGTTCAGGGTGGCGTCGTCGATGGACTTCACCACACCGGTGTTGTAGAGGAACTGGTTGGCGTCGTCGCGGATGTGGTCGGTGAACGTCCACGTGTACGTCAGGTCGGGCTTGCCGTCGCCGTCGCTGTCGATCTTGATGTTGTAGCGGGCGTCGTTGGCGAACGGGTAGAAGTTCGGGCCGCCGTTCGGCTCCTCGAAGGGGATCCAGTTCGCGACGAGGGTGACGGTGTCGGGATTGTCGGGACTGGTGAACGCATACAGATCGGTGTTGTCGGCCTTCGGATCGCCGCTCGTCAGCGGTGCCTCACGGTGGCTGGAGGCGGCACTGGTGCCGGGGGCGAGCCCGGCGACGCTGCCGGCGGCGGCGAGGGAGAGAGCGCCGAGGCAGGCGAGGGCGCGCTCGACCGCGCGGGCCGACGGAGCCCGGCGTGGGGATGTGGTGTGCGGCATGGACCGTCCGTTCGAGTGAGGCGGCGCGGCCCTGGTGGTGCGGCGCGCGGCCGGGGTGGTTGGATCGCTCTCCGTCCCTGCCCGGAGGCGCTGGGCCGTTCGAGGCCTGACGGCCCGTCCGCGAGACTGCGAAGGCTGCAACCATTCACCATCAGGCGCGGCAGGTCGGCCACGCGGGTGGGCCGAACCGGGAGTAGGGCGGGGCCGGCCCGCAGGTGGAGGCGCAGGCTCGGCGCAGAACATCACCGTGTTCGCGCCCGCCAACGACGCCTTCGACAAGATCCCCGAGGCGACACTGGACGCCGTCCTCGCCGACAAGGACAAGCTCACCAAGATCCTCACCTACCACGTTCTGCCCGAGCGCCTCGCCCCGAGCGCCTTGCCAGGCGCCACGGTGAAGTCACCGGCTCCGGTGAGGACTTCACCGTCAACGGCAACGCCAAGGTGCTGTGCGGCAACGTCCAGACCTCCAACGCCACCGTCTCCATCGTCGACACCGTCCTCATGCCCGCCTCCTGACGGGCCCGCGGGACCCTCCTTTGCCGGAGCACGGGCCGACCGCACGGCGAGCAGGGCCACAGGCGATCACGCGATGCCGGGCCGGCCCTCGGGCGGAGCGGCGCCGGGGTGCCTCAGCGGGCTCGACGGCGGGGTGCGCCGACCGAGCAGCGAAGGGCAGGCCGTGCAGGCCTCGACCCGGACACCCGGGCAGAGCGTGCCCGCGACGTCCGGGGATCACATCGACGCCCGGTGCCCCGGCCGCAACTCGACGGACACCGCAGGTGGGAACGAGTGCTGCTGCCGAGTCACATCACCCCGACGGGTGATGCCGAAAGATGCACCCATCCGGTGGACCACGGGCCCCGAACGACCGGTGTGACGGAGGAACCGACGCCGGCCACACCAGACGCGTCGACACTGCCCGGCACACCCGAAGCCGATTGATCCACCCTGACGAGGAGCAAACCATGCCCGCCACCGCCCACCGCAGCAAGACCTTCGCCGCCCTCCTCGTCGCAGGAGCGCTGGCTTTGGGTCTGTCCGCCTGTGGCAGCAGCGGCAGCACCAAGGCCGCCTCCGACAGCGCCACGGCGGCCGCCCCGGCCTCCTCGGCGATGCCGACCCCCGACGCCAGCAGCACGATGGCTGCCGGCCAGCCGTTCGGCGCCGCGTGTGCGGCCGTTCCCAAGGACGGCGCCGGCTCGTTCGCGGGCATGGCCCAGGACCCGGTGGCCACGGCCGCCTCCCACAACCCCCTGCTGTCGACCCTGGTCGCCGCGGTCACCAAGGCCGGCCTGGTCGACACCCTCAACTCGGCGCAGAACATCACCGTCTTCGCGCCCACCAACGACGCCTTCGCCAAGATTCCGAAGAAGGACCTGGACGCCGTCCTCGCCGACAAGGACAAGCTCACCAAGATCCTCACCTACCACGTCACCCCCGAGCGCCTTGCCCCCGACGCCCTGCCCGGTGAGCACAAGACCCTGGAAGGATCCACGGTCAAGGTCACCGGCTCCGGCGAGGACTTCACCGTCAACGGCAACGCCAAGGTGCTGTGCGGCAACGTACAGACCTCCAACGCCACCGTCTACATCGTCGACACCGTCCTCATGCCCACCTCCTGACCACCCCTTAACCGCGCAGCCCCGGCCCCCGGGTGCTCCTGGCCGGGGCTGCGCACCCGCCCATCGGCCGTACCCGTGGCACCGCATCTCAGCCTCTCGCGCTCTAAGAGGAGCTAACACAAAGCGCGGACGCGCCTGTAGGTGATCAGGCAGCAGGCCAGCTTGAGGAATGCCTCGTGGATGTCGTCGCGTATGTCCCATCGGATGCGGAGGCGTCGGAACCCGTGGATCCATGCGTTGGTGCGCTCGACCACCCAGCGGACGGTGCCCAATCCGGAGCCATGCGGTACACCGCGGCGGGCGATGACTGGCTTGATGCCACGCTTCCACAGGAGTCGGCGGTACTTGTCGAAGTCGTAGCCGCGGTCGGCGAACAGTTGCCGTGGCCGGTGGCGGGGACGGCC
>NZ_JBHWBW010000037.1:21273-30298 GCF_042735675.1 Kitasatospora sp. NPDC059571 | reverse complement strand
ATCACCACGCCAACGACGAGGGGCCCTGCCGCGTCACCGACACCCAGCTGACCAGGCCATTTCATCCTCCAGCACAGGATGAAAGACGCTCAGTGACCGTGCAAGGTCGGGTTCGAATCTGGCCGGGTTGACCGCGGCCAGTCGGCGCCGGATCGCGGTGGCTTCTTCCGCCGCGGTGAGAGCCTGCCCGAAGAGTCCGAGGGTGCCTCGGTAGAAGGCAAGATTGAGCAGCGACTGTGCTAGCTCGGGTTCGTAGACGGTGCTGCTCATACGCCAGATCTCCACTGCCCCTTCGGTGGCGCGTACGGCCTCCTCCAGCTGTCCGAGGTCCGCCAGATGGATCGCGCGATTGGACTGCTCGGTAGCGTGCTCGTACAGCGATCCGACGAGGTTGAGCAGCAGCTTGGCCAGGTCGTCTTCGTAGACCGGTGGGTGGTCCGCGATGTGGCGGCGGCGGATCTCCGAGGCCTCCTCGTTGGCGGCGAGAGCGTCTTCCGGCCGCCCTGCCTCCGACAGGCACTGCGCGAGCCACAGTAGTGACTCTGCAAGGTCGGGGGCCGTCGTCGTGTCGTCCACGGTGTGGCGGCGGCGGATCTCCACGGCTTCTTCGATAGTGGCAAGTGCCTTTTCCGGCTGCCCCGCCTCGGACAAGCGTCTCGCCAGGTTGTGCAGTGACTGTGCGAGATCGGCCTCGTGGGCCGTCACGTTGTCCACGGCCGGGGCGCGCAAGGCCTCTGTGAGCTGACGAGAAAGGCGCAGAGCGAGCGAGCCGACGACAGTGGATCGGTAGGGCAGCGCGGCTGTGGTTTCCCACAGCGTCCGGTGCTGCAGGGTGGTGGCGTCCAGGGCGATGTTGAGGTCATGCAGGACATGTTCACTGTTGGCGGCCCGGTTGGCGTTGTAGTGGGCGATGGCGGCACGGGCCAGGACGGTGATTCCCTGGCTCTGTTGGTCGGCGGAAGCCTTGGCCATGAGGGTGGGCAGTGGGGTGTCGGGGCCGGTGAGGGTGTCTGAGACGTGATACTCGGCGAGGCGGTCGGGTTGAAGGGAGCCCCAGTAGCGATCCGGTTCTGCCGGGTACAGGCTGGCCAGCCATGCCACGGTCAGGGCTGTCTTGGCCAGGGGCAGGCCGGGGATGGCGCTGATGACGCGGGCGGCCTCGTCTCTGGTCGTGGCTCCGCACAGGGCTGCGACGGCGACGGCCGCGGCCAGAGTGGTGGTGGGCAGGTTCAGTTTGAAGGCGGGGGCCTCCGCGCTGTCCTCCCAAAAACGGCCTTCGTGCTGTAGCAGGATTCCTTCTGGCGGCGTGCCGGGCGGTGTGTCGGCGGGTCTGGGGCCGCGCTGCAGGAGTGTCACCAAGGCGGTCAGTTGCAAGGTGAGTGCGTTGTCGTAGCGAGGGTCGCTCAGGTCGTCGGGGGGCGGGAGGGTTGCGGCCAGCGCCTTCCAGTCGTGCGCGGGCACGGTGGGGACGCGTGGCAGCAGGTGGGCGAGGCCCTGGGCCGCGAGCGTAAACGCGCTCAGCCGGTCCTTGATGGGCCCGCTGCGGGGGACGAGCGGGGCGAGCGGGACGACCGAGGCGGCGTCGAGCAGGCCGCGTACTGCGGGTGCAGCGTTGAGCGGGTCGGTGCGCCATCCGCCGTCGGAGCGGGCGAGCAACAACAGGCGCACGCGGTGGCGCGAGCGGTGCAGGTGGGTGATCAGGCGGCGCAGCAGGCGGGGGCGGGTCTCGGCGTAGTCGACGACGAGCAGCAGGGGTAGGGCGGTGGTCAGGGGGGTGAAGTCGGGTGGGGCATCGTGGTCGGTGAGGTCGGGGCGCAGGTGTCCGGTGACCCAGCCCTGGTGGCTGAGGAGGCTGGTGAGGTGGCGGGCCAGGCGGGTCTTGCCCTGACCACCGGGGCCGGTCAGTACCCGTACGCTCATCGCGGGGGGATCGTCCTGGCACCAGGAGCGCAGGGCGGCGACTTCGCTGTCGCGGCCGTGGAAGGTGACTGCTTCGGCATCGGCGCGCAGGAGTGCGGCCGGTGAATTCAGGTCGCGGTCGAATGCCGCAGGGGTGAGCAGGCCGACGGCTTCCACCGGTTCTAGGGCCGGCTCCCACCCGGTGTACTCGGCAACGATGGCGCGGAAGGTGTCGTCGGCGAGGAAGCGGGCTGCGGGAGTGGCGGTCAGGCGGGTGCCGCCGTCGGCCTGGCGGTCGCGGCGGACGATGCCGCACAGCATGTCCCCGCCCAGGCCGTCGTCGCTGAGGACGGCAGCCCCTGAGATGCCCGACCAGCGGCTCCCCGGCCTGCCTCCGGGCACGATGGCGGGGAGAGTGGGGTCGGTGCTGGAGATCTCGTAGCGGCCGGCCAGGGAGCCGGTACCGGGGGTGATGTGGCCGGTGAGCTGTTCGTCCAGGCGCAAGCCGTCGTCGGTGTCCTTCTGCATGCGGGGGAATCCGGTCAGGGTGACCAAGTGCGGACGGGTGCCGACCAGGAGTCCGAATCGCTGCGGCGGGCGGGTGAGCAGATCGCTGAGGGACTCCGGTGTCTGCCAGCCGTGGTTGTCGCCGACCTCGATCAGGGCGGCGTCCACCGTCTTGTCCAAGCGCTTCCAGCGAACGCTGGCGGGAAACTCCTGCCCGCCCGCGTCAGGCCGAGCCACCCTGAGCGCGTCCTGGTCGGCACGGTCCATACCGTCCACAACGTGAGCGGCTGTCAACACCAGCCGCGGCGCGATCAGGTACCCCGACCCGAAGCCCTGCTTGTCCGTGCCTGGCTTGCGGACCCGGATCTGCACCAGGCGGTCGAACTCCACAACATTCCCTCCCTGGCCCCCGCGTGAGGCCGGCCGGTCCTGGACGAGTTACTCCTCGTCGCTGACGTCGATGTCGCCGCCGCCGGGCAGGTGCGGTTGCAGCTTCACGGTCACTGTGTGGGTGGCCTTCCTGGCGCTCTCCTTCTTTCCTCCCAGGCTGATCACGCTCCACCGCAGTCCACCGTTGGCTCCCTTAGCGCTCGTCAGCTCCAGACCGAGGTCCAGAGTGATCTCCCCGAGCGTGAAAAGCACCCCCTGGTGGCTGGGACTCAACGGGTGGGCAATCCGGTCCTGGGCCTCGGCGATCTGTTCCCGCAGCAGGGCGATGGCGTCCGCCAGGTCCATCCACTCCTCGGCCGAGCCGGTTTCGCTACCCATCGCGATCCCCCTCCTTCTCGTCTCCTCCGCTGCCTGCGGCAGGAGATGTATCTGGCTCTTTCTCCTGGAACAACCGTGGAAACACACCGCTGGTCGGGTCACGCAGTGATCGGTGAGATTGCCGCGCCCGACTGGGGCCGTGCGTTCCGCCCCGATATGCGGTCTTCCCCATCCGGCTCCTCGGCGCAGTCCGGGGCACGCGTGGCCGCAAGGACCCGCCCCGTGGGGCGGATGGCTGTCGGCCTCGCAAGGGTCCACGTGGATCAGACCTGCGGGCCCTGGCCCGCGGAAATGGCTCCGCCGAGAGCGCATCCTGCCCCGGATCGCCGCAGGGTAATGAGCCCAGCCAGATGCCGGGGCCACCCTCGGTGGGGTGTAGAACGCACCATGGCCCGGCCGAGCTGCTACTGCCGCGTCGCCCGCCGCTACGAACGCGATCACCTGCTTTACCCCGCCTTCTGTGACTCGCCGCCTCACCACATGCCACAACGACCGACGAAGCTCACCACGCAGGACGGGGTCGCTGCGGGCATTCGGGACTCCGGCCGTGCATACACACTGCCGGCTTCCGTACCGGATCCCTGAGCCCATGGAATCCTGCCGGGTTGAGCGCCCATTTTCCCGGCACCACCTCCCCCGGCACTACCCTGCGTGGTAACAAATGCCCACAGATTCAGATGATTTGATCCATAGACGGAGCGCGGCTGGAGACCGTACGCGCCGGTGTGCGCCGAGAGCGCGTGCATGCCGAGTCGCGCGCCGAACTTGTACGGGCCCGCCCCGAGGCGGTACCGACCGCACGCCTTGCCGGGCCCGCAGAAGACCTCGGCAGCCGGGGCACGTCGGGGGATGGGGCGGGCCGTCGACGGGGACGGGACCCGGCGGGAGGTGGAGGCCTTCCCATACTTTGCGACGTCGGTGCTCGAGCCGGACGAGCAACCAGCTACGGGCGAGCGTATCGGCCTGGGACGTCCGTCATCCGTCATCGATGCTGCCGGCGGCCTCCAACCCGGCGATCTTCTCAGCCCGGGCGGCCCGGCGTTGATCCTTGGCATGGCGCGCCCGCTGCTCCCCGCGGCCACCACATGATGTTCCGGCCGAGCTTGCGTTGCCAGCTGGTTGGGAAAACGTAAGCGCACGCCTGTGGGGCACACGGCCCGCGGAACCGTGCCCGGCGGTGCACCCACGGCACCTCCAGCCAGCCCTGCGGCGTCCTCACCCACACCTGGCCCGAGTCGTGCGGGTTGCAGCGGACCTCCCACCGGGCTTTCTTGTCCTGCCGGGTGGTGCGCCGACCGCGGCAGTCGTTCAGCCACGGGTGGTCGAGGTCGTAGGTGCGGTAGTCGAGGACCGCCATTACATCGGCCGGTGGTCGGGGTGATCGCGGTGCGGCAGGGCGAGCATGCGACGTGTCCTGCGGGGAAACCCTCCGCCGAAGCACGCCAAGCAGTACGGATCATCTGCCGCGCTGACCGGGCTCGGGGCGCTCACACCAGCCCATCCCGCGCGGGCTGAGGTTGCGCCGCTTGGCGTCGACCTCGGCCAGCACCCCGGGCGACGGCCTATCCGCGTGGGTCGCGTTCGTCCTCGTCGAGGTGTGCCCGCAGGAACGCCACCAGATCATCGGTCACGGGCGGTCTCCGTAATAGCCATCGAGTTGGACGTTCAGTTCGGCGAGGTCTGGGTGTCGAGCGATCTGGCGCGCCTCGGACGCCTGGAACGCGTCTGCGAGGTGACGCGCGGCGGTGGCCAATTCGATTGTCCGGGCTGCTACTCGTCACGGGTGGCCGGGGCGCGCATGGCGGATGCGCGGAGGCGTTGCAACTGGGCCCAGAACGTGCCGCGTTGGTCGGGTGTCATCGCCATGTGCCTGTGCTACCGGATACCGGGCCGCAGGCGGAGTGCCCGGTGGTAGGTCTGCCGTACGGCCTCGGTCTCGGCCTCGGTGAGTGCCTGGTGTTGGCCGAGGGCCTGCGCGAGGTAGAGGACCACATCCTCGAGCTCGATGACGCGCTCCTCAAGCTGGGCGATGCGTTCCTGATTCGTCAGTCTCGCCATGGGCCCATCCTCCCGCGGCGGGGGCCCGCTCCGATAGGGGCCTCGGGCCCCATCGCCACCTCGGCGGCCCGGTTGGCAAGGGAAGACCGCCAGGCCAGCGCCGTACCCCACATGGAGAGAGTGGTGGGTGGTGGGACCGGCCGGCCAGGTCACGATCCGGTCAGAACCAGGGCGGCCCGACGGTCAGACGAGGAGTCGTGCTGGGATGCTGCCGGGCATGTCTGATGCCGAGTCGTCCCACACTCCCGTCGATGCCTGCGTCTATGCCAGCTGGCCCGAGACCGAACAGGCAAGGCGACGACGGTGGCTCCTGCCGCTCGCAACCGGCGTGAGTGGCCTGATCGCAGGAGCCGGGGTCGTGGGCCTGGCGTGGGGTGTGGCCAGCCACGGCGACAAGCCGGCGGCACAGGTGACCGCCAGCGCTTCTCCGTCGCCGTCAGCCGCGTCGTTCAACCTGACGGGCACGATGACGCTCAATCAGGAAACGCTGCAAAGCGGCTCCTGCTCAGGGCGTGGTGGGTACAGCGATATCAGCGACGGCACGGCGGTGACCGTATACGACGGCGGCGGTCAGGTGGTGGCGACCGGCCATTTGACCGCCGGGATCAGTGTTGGCCTGGCCTGCGAGTTCTCCGTGTTCGTCTCGGGAGTGCCCGCGGGTCCGCACTTCTACCAGGTGGAGGTCTCGCACCGAGGGAAGGTTACGGTCACGGCGGCGGATGCCCGGGCTGGACGGTTCGCGGCGACGCTGGGCTGACATGGCGACTCGCGCGCCGCGGACCACGTGGCCCTCGGCGGGGGCGCGTTGGGGAGCCCCCGCCCCGGGCGCGGGGCCGCTCGGGGTCTCTGAGGGGGGGCCGTCGGGGGCGGGCGGGGGGGGCGCGCGGGCGGGGTGGGGGGGGGGGGGGGCTGGTGCGCCGGCGGCGCGCGCGGCGGCGCTCGCCGCCCCCCCCCCCCCCCCCCCGTGTAGGGCCACTCCCCGCGCGGGACGGCGGTCATCGGGAAAGTAGCGACAGCGCGCCGTAGGTGCAGCCGATCCAGAGGATTGCTGCGCCGGTCGCGACGCTGGCGAGTTCGAGGAACGTCTCATCGGAGAGCCAACTCTGGATGCTTCGAACGATGACCATGTCTCATCCTCTCGCAACGGTGACCGCCCCGGCACATCCAACGGTGGCGGGCACTGGGTCATGCGGCCTTGATGTGGCGGGCGACCGCGAACAGCTTTGACTAGTCCCCCGCGAGGCCGATCTCCACGAGCCATTGCCGCAGCCGGCTGATGCCGCCCTGTACGAACTGGGCGGTACCGGTGCGGTGCATCTCCGTGAGGATCAGCGACGGGGAGACCGCGGCGATGCCGGAGCCTGCAAGGCGCACCCGCGCCGGCGAACACCATGCCGACGGGCGGTGCGATTGGGGTTGCCATGTTCTCCGGGCCGTGACCCGTGTGGATCTCGGAGGCGTCCTCTGTGAAGGTGGTGTCACGGAGGAAATGGAGCCGGTTCTCGATGGTCCACCTGTGACCGGGGGAGTGGGCCGGGCCGCTCGGATGAGACTTCCGAGAGGTCAGGTCGGTGATCGCGTAGACGGTCTGGCGGCTGACGGTGCCGGTCGCGAGATCGATGCGGTGACGCAGGATGCGGGCGGCCTGGGATGCGTGGGGAAGTCCAGGCCGAGGCTGGTGACGGTGAGTGCCCTGGTCGCGCGGGTCTTCCGGCGGGCGTGGTCGGCGTATTCATTACCACGGTGCTTCCTCACCTGTGTAGGGAGCAGCGGGTAGCGGTTTGCCGAGCAGGAACGATCTGACTGCCTGCTGGTATTCCTCGGGTTGGTTGATGTGGATACGGTGGCCGGCATCCGGGATCGGGAGCAGGACTGCGTTGGGCACGAGATCCCGGTACTCGCGGGTGACGTTCCAGCTGACGTAGTCGCACTTGGCGCGTAGCACGAGTACGGGGGCGGTCACTTTTCGCAAGGCGGGGCGAGGGTCGGGAGCTGTTCGGCTGTCCTCGTCTGTGGCGAGCAGGGCCCAGAATCCGACGCCTTTGGAGTTCTTCTCGTACTCGGGGGCGTGCCCATCTTGGCAGCCTGCGCTCATGTCGAGGTTGCCGATGTAGTCCTGGGCGATCCTGTCGAGTGTCCGTTCGGGTACCAGGGCGCTCACGGCCTGCGGGCCTGCGAGATTTAGGAGCTTCAGCACAAGCTGGAGCTCGGGGGTGTCGTTCAGGGCTTTGGTCGAGCTCGCGCTTCCCCCGGCAGTCAAGCCGCCGGTTCCCTTAAAGGCGGGCGACCAAATCGCGATCGGCGAGGAGATGACGGCCTTGGCTACCCGGTCCGGATGGACGGCCATGTAATTGGCGGTGAGCTTCCCGCCGAAAGAATTTCCGACAAGAATAATTTTGCTTGCTCCGAGCTTGGCGCGGATGGCGTCCAGGTCGGCGACATCTCGGGCAAGGGTGTAGTCGTATACGTTAGGGAGTCGGCTGGACAGGCCCGAGCCGACCTGCTGGTAGATGTAAACGTCGAATCCAGCGGCGGCGAGAGCATGGGCCAGAGGATCTTGCCGAACGTCTGGAGCGCCAGGCCCGCCGTGGACGACGATGACCGGTGGCTGCGAAGAGGGAACCGGAGGCCCGGTGTACGTGTAAGCGATACGAGAACTGGTGGGGAGATCCCAGAACCTTGTTGCCGCAGTCATCGGCATCTGGCGGTAGGAATGGCCCGGCGCGAGCAGGAGTGCGCCGACGGCTGCGGTAGCCACCAGTAGTGTCAGGGTAGTCGTGACCAGTGGGACGCGCTGTGAAGGCGGGTCGTGGGGCGCAAGTAGTCGCGCCGCCAGCCAGGACAGCCCTCCGGTGCAGCCTGTCAGCGTCAGGGCTCCAGCCGCAAGCGGCAGGAATCGGGTGTGAGTGAGGCCGAGAGTGAAGAACAGCGTCACGAGGCCGGCAGCCACCCCGAGAACTGCCGCGAGTGGAAGCAGTAGCCAGCTGGCGGTTCGACGGCTCGCAGCCGTTGCGGACCCCCGGTGCCTCTCCGTAGCCGAGGCTTCATTCGATCGTGCGACGGTCATATCGGGTGCAGTCCTTGGCCATTTCGCTGGGATCGAATCGCGTCCAGGGTCCGGCGGTGGCTATCAAAGCGCTCGCCAGATCGGCTGACAACAAATGCGAACAATAATGGGCGGCGACACCTGGCGTGGGGTACCTGCGCCAGGCGTCGCTCTGCAAGCACGGCACCTAGGGTGCGTCCGGCTGCCTGCTACTTCCCGACCGCCGGGGCCCAGCAAACATTTTCCTGGTCGCATACCCAGGAGGGAGCCGTCTGCGGGGCAGACGGCTGCCATCCCCCCAGGCTCCAGATGTTGTAGTCGGCGGCTCCGGCGCTGACCATGACGGCGGCTCCGGCGATGATGAGGGCGGCGCGGAGGCGCCTCGGCTTCTTGTGTTCCCGAGCTACTTCCGTGGCGTCGGTCATGTTTTCCTCGCTTTCTCTACTTTCGCAAAGGTGCGAATGCGAACAGGCCTCTTGTTGGGAAGGCCTGTGTGGGTGGCTAAATGTAAGGGCCTCAGTCGGCCATGGGTAGGCCCGGGTCTGTTTTTGAGGCCTGGGTCCCACGGGATTTCCGGCACGCGGGAACTGTGGTTGAGGTGCTGGAGGCGGGGCTGGCCTGCTGGCGTTACAGGTATCTGAGCTTGTCGTTCTACCCTCGGCGATCGACTCGAGGCTGTTCGGGCTGGTCCCCTGCATGGGGATCTGCCGGACAAGGAGACGGCCTCCGTCTCACGCTGTGTGATGT
>NZ_JBHWBW010000037.1:0-21263 GCF_042735675.1 Kitasatospora sp. NPDC059571 | reverse complement strand
CGCCTACGGACCGCACGGAGCGGAGTACGTGCCACCCACCCCTGAAGCGGTAGGCCCTCCGTCTCACGCTGTGTGATGTCGAGTCGCACAGCAGAGCCGGAGGCCAGCGACAGGTGGAGTCAGCGTGTGTCGGTCTGGCGGGCAGGTGTCACGGGCCCAGTCCTCCAGGGCCTTGGGCGCCAACTCTCCTTGCGCTTTGGGTATTGAGCTCCTGGGTTCTGTGCCTTTGCTCCCTTGGGCCTCCCCCAATGGGTTGTGCCGACTTGATGTCGGTCGCGGTTGCGCGGATCCCGTCAGAGGGCGGTGCCGTCGATCAACGGGCTCATCTCGTGTTGAAGGCCCCGAAATCCTTCAACGGGCATCGAAGTTGCTGACCGCGCTCGAGTTGGTTCTGTTCGAAGACCTTTGCAGCAGGGCGGCGGCCAGAGATGGGCGGGATTTCGGCGTACGGCCTGGAAGCGGCGGTTCTACAGGCGCCGTGTCAGCTGGTTGTCCAGGCGGATCGGCACGCCGGCGGCGGGGTTCGTCCTGGGGCCGTCGTGCGGGGTGGATGTGGTGTCTTCAAAGCTCGCCGTGTCTTTCCTCCTGGTGGCCTGCGGGCCACGCGGGACGATGTCCGTTGTCTGCGCAGCGATGGCGGAGTCGATGCGGATCCTGTCCGAGTGCAGGTGCTGCATCTGCTGTTCGAGGAACGACTTCACCTGGGACCGGTACTCTCGTTCCACCGTGCGCAGTCTGGTGATCTCGGCCTCGAGAGCGCTCCGATCGGCCTCCAGTACGTCGAGGACCGACCGGCACTCTGCCCGGGTCTGGTGCTCCAGGGCCTGCGCGGCCGATCGTGCGGCGGCCTCGAGATCGGTGGCGCGGCGGTGTGCTGCGGTGATGGTGGCCTCGGCCTCACGGCGGGCTGCGGCGATCTCCTCGTCGGCCACCTGCTGGGCGAGCTCGAGGAGTCGCTGGGCGGGGGTGGCGTTGTTTCCCGGCGGGCTCTGGCTGTCGCCGGTCGGGGGCTGAGCCGGCGCTTCCTGCGGCCGGGCCGGCTGCCCGGTTCCGCGGTTGCCGAGCACGGCCGCAGCCAGCTTGTTGCGCAACGTCTCGTTCGTCCGGAGCAGTTCGCAGAACTCCTCCTCGACTTCGTCGAGGAACTCGTCGACCTCCTGTGGCCGGTATCCGTGCCGGAGGCGCACTGTGGTGAACTCTTTGGCGCGGAGTGCTTCGAGGGTCAGCGGCATGGGTTCACCTCTGAGGGGTGTCGGGACTTGTGGGGGAGGCCGGCGGTCTGTGTGCGACAGGCTGGGGAGAGTGCGCTGTCGGAGGTCGTGACTGCTGTCCGGGTGTCCCGCGGGCCGGATCCTCAGGTGCGGCAGGTTGGCTCGCGAGCCGGATTCCGTCTGTATGCGTACAGCTGTGTGGGGGATTTGTACCCATCGGGCGAACCCGAAGTCCAGGCTTCCTCGGGGGATTCCGACGGAGTTGGGCCTGCGGGCCCATGGAGGGCGGCCTGTCGCACACGGGAGTAGTCCCCGGCGCCGAGCCGACTGTTGCTGCCTTTGATCGCAGGTGCCGGCGGATCGCACGGTGTGGTCGGCGGGCCCGAGCGGCCTATCGAATCGCCTGGCGTCACGGCCCCGGCTGCGCCGCTCGGGTTCGTGAACTCGATGGCCGGGACTCTTGACATGGCCGGAAGGATGAGGTAGACCGGAAGAGAACCAAGTAATTACTTGGTTATTGATTGGCCGGTTGAGAGCGGCGATGTGGATTACGCCGTCTCTGGCGTTCCTGGTGAGTGCCTGTGCGCTCCTGCGTCCCTATGGGCGGGTTCTGGTGGACTTGTGTGCACCGTTGGGCCGTCGCCCCTGTTGTCGACTCGCGGCAGGACTTCTCATGTTCCTCGCACCTGTGATTTTCCAGAGGCCCGTATCGGGTGACGCCGAGGTCCTGGCGATGGTCTCGCCCGGTGGGGCCGGCTCTGCGCGGCACGACGCGGGCCGGGTCTCACGTCGATGGACGTTCATGGTGGAGCCCTGTGCGGCAGCCGTGCCGCAGGCTCGACGCGACGTCGCCGCGATTCTCAAGGTGTGGGGTGTTGGCCTCGACCCGGACCTGAGCTACACGGTGGAGCTGGTCGTGACGGAGCTCGTGACGAATGCCGTGGTGCACGCGGGATGGGCCACGCCGCGGATCGCCGTGACGGTGGAGGCACGGGCGGACGGCGGGCTCGGTGTGGGAGTGGGGGACAACGATCCCGGGCGGCCTTCGGCCGGTACGGCACCGATGGAGGCGACCGGTGGCCGAGGGCTGGCCATCATCGAGGTCCTGCTTGCCGAACTCGGCGGGGACATTGTCACCCGGCGGGACGCGGGAGGCGGGAAGACCGTGTGGGTGCATGTCCCTGCGGCAGGGCACCTCGCGAAGCGTGCGGCATGAATCGTCGGCCGCCTGCGGCGGGGGTTCGGGCACTGCTGTTGTGGATCCGGAGCCGCCGGTCGGCGGTGCTCTGGAAGATGAAGCACTGCCCTCACAGTGCCAACCACCGCTTTCGACTGCGAGTTGAGGTGGGGAGCAGTCGCTCGGCAGATGGGCGCCTGGGCCCTGCCGGGGAGGCGGGGGCGTGACTGGAGAGGGGTGCAGGCCGAGAGGCTCGGGGTCGGCGTCGTTGACCGGGTGGATGTGCAGGAGCACGCGATGACAGACCAGGAATTCACGGAGTCGCGGTGTGTTGCGGTGACGAGTCTCAGCTACTGCGGTGATCCGGAGATAGACCATTTGATCGATGAGATCAAAAGCCCGGAGAGCGCGCGGGCGTTGTACGAGATGCCCGTGTGAGTGCCTCGTCAGAGAACCGAGCCCCCGCCCGTCCGGCAGGCGAAGGTGCGAGAGGAGCCGTCGGCCCTCCGAGCCCGTAAGCCGGCGGTCGCCGAAAGGGGTCGCAACCTAGCTGACCGGCGGGGGCGTTGGTTGCCACTGCCGGCATGGGTGACCAGGCCGGTGGCCGGACCGTGCGGCCAATGTCGAGAATGGGTGGCGTGCACCCTCGTTCTTGCGGAGGTGGTCTGCGGGGTCTCCGAGGCGGTCGCGCGACGAGGCGGGTTCTGGCCTGAACCGCTTCAGTTCATGATCATGCCTGGTCGGCCATGTCGCGCCCGGGACCGCTGCAGTGCGGTCGGCAGTGATCCTCATGTGTGGTCGCCTCCTCCCCGCAGCCGTTGAGGTGTGCCTGGCGCAGGCTGTCCAACCTTGAGGACCAGGCGGGTACGGCCGTCGATGAGGATCTGCTGGTGGGTGCCGTCTCGGCAGATCGCTGACTGATCGGTGGCAGTGCGGTCGCGGGCGGGGACTGGGATGCCGTCGATGATCAGTATGGTGTCCCTGCGAGACCGCTTTCGGGGCTCGAGTGTCAGCAGCGGGCTGAGGCGGTTGGTGAACCGTTCGGCTGCCGACTTGGAGACCCCGAAGAGCAGTGCGAGCTGCCGCAGTGTCAGACTGCTCCGCCAGTAGCCGGCGACCAGCAGAACCTGGTCCTCCAGAGAGAGGCTCCACGGCCGGCCCGGACGCGTGGCGTCGGCGCCTGTACGGCGTAGGGCGGCTGTCAGCTTACGGAAGTCGCGCGCGCTCAGCCCGGTGAACGGGGTTATCCAGGAAGGCTCCGACGCCGTGATCACACCGGCCACGCCAAGATCATCTCACCCGTGATGGACAGTTGCAGGATGACTCCCGACGGGTGGCATCGTTCGGATGTCCCGGTGGTTCGCTCCTGGGCGGGACCGGCTGCTGAGGCGACGGCTTGTCGGTATCCCACATCGGGCGAGCGGGGTCTGACGGACAGGCGGACGGTGGTGCATCACCTGCGGGGATTAGGTGACGCACCACCGTCCGTGGCGGCGGCGCAGCCGCCCCAGGCTGGGGCCGTGTCGCCTGGTGGGGGAAGGGCACCATCTCCTTCCCCCACCAGGGAAGTTAGTGGCTGTAGCTGTTGGCAGGGGAGGCCTAGTAGGGCATTTGGGCTTGTGGTCCCATGAAAGGCAGCCTGATGGCGGAACTGGGGGGAGCAGCGCGCGGTTCGACCGAGCGGACACCGCCAGCCAGGCGGCCGGCATGGCACGCTTCTGCGCCGCAACGGCGTGGATCGCGCCGTCGGCGCGCATGCCGATGTCGTGCTGGAAGGGTTCGACGGCGACGGGCACCGCCTTCCACGCCCAGCCGTACCGGCCACCCGATCGGTGGGATCCGGTGGCCCGCGCGGCCTCCGGGGCCACCCGAGCGCGGCCCCGGCGCGTGCCCAGCGTCATGGTGGACGGTGTGGCGGCCCGGCAGGCTCGACCGCGTCCGCACGGGCCCGGGTGCACCCCTACACGTGCCGACCGGCACGGCCGCAACAGCCTGCGCCTCACCCCGCAGCGGCCGGACAATGGATACCCCTGCCCGCGTAGTCCGTGGAGAGGCTCTCGCGCAGCTCGGAGCCGGCGTCGGAGCGTCGCAGGCGACCGCCTGGCGGTACGTCGACGAGACCCTGGAGGTCCTCGCGGCATGGGCGCCGGGCCTGCGCGAGGCGCTGGGCCCGGGCGAGGGTGACTTCGTGATCGTGGACGGGACGCTGATCCCGACCGACCGGATCGCCGCGGACGAGCCGTACTACTCGCAGAAACACCGCAAGCACGGGATGAACGTGCAGGTCGTCGCCATGCCGGACGGCACGCCGTTGTGGTTCTCCCGCGCTATGCCCGGCCGGACCCACGACCTGACCGCCGCCCGCGCCCACGGCGTGGTCCAGGCCTGCCTGACCCGCGAGATCCTGGTTCTGGCGGACCGGGCCTACCAAGGTGCCGGCGCGCCCCTCCGCACCCCTACTACCGGCATGACGAACTGCCCGAGCACTACAAACAGTTCAACCGCGACCATGCCCGCCTCCGGGCGCTGGGCGAACGCGCCTTCGCTCGACTCAAGTCCTGGCGACTTCTACGGCGGCCCCGCTGCTCGACCAACCGCATCAGCCGGACCATCGCCGCCGTCCACACTCCCCTGACCTGGGAAAACCCAGGATGAAAGAGGTTCAGTGGGCTTAAGGTCTCAATTGCGAATCTGGGTCTATCCGCTGCCCTGCGGAACCCGTTACGTTTCCTTCAGGGATGCGGGTCCCTTGGAAAGGTTAACCTCTTCCCATTAGCGCCCGTATGCAGGATCGAAGAAAGCGAGGAGTCATGATCGATGTAACTGAAGCCCGGGCGTTTAAGAATCCGCGTCGACTGCGCACCGCCCTCGTCGTCGCCGGACTGGCCGCCGTGATCGGCGCTGGAGCTGCCGACTGGGGTTTCGGTACATCTAACTTCCAAAATCAATCGATGTGTTACCCGGGGAAATGCATCGACTATAATCCTGTCACCGGCATCGAAAAGGTCACATATACCACGTTTCCCGACGGCACGCCTCTCCCCCCTGAGAGGTGGTACTGCTATGTCTATCAGGGGGAAAAGTTTGCGACCATCGGCGATGCCGGCGGCAATTGGCTCTCTTCTGCCGTGGGCTCGGCATGTGCAGGAATCGAGCCGTAATGCGGCCGTGGCGGTCGCGCTGACGTGGATGTTTCGCTAGCAACCCGCCTTTCTGGACGGTCCGTCGGTTCCTCTGACGGGCCGTTTCGGTTGCCCGTGCTCCGATCGTGCGGTGGTCATCAGGGCGGGGCGCTGTCCCCGGTCGGCCACACCTGTGACAGCTCTGTCTGCACCCGGATAGCACCTGCCTTTTTCCTTCGGCGGCCCGGTGCGGCGCCGAGAAGTGTCGCGCTTCTCCTGGTACGGGGTTCGTCAGCCACGGTCCGGGAGGCACCCTGACTGCCCCGCCCGGCACCTCACCGTCGTCGGCCCGCGTGCTGCTACGTCTGGAAGTACCGGCGTCGAGTGGGAGTTCACCACCCGAAGGAGCGGCTCTCGGTCCTGGTTGCGGAGCGCTGCACCGCAGGGCTCCAGGTATTCCTCGCCGACCCGCTGGCCCTGTCGGGCGCCTGAGCGCCGAGATCCGGGCAGACGTGACCCCGGTCCGGCGAGCCTCCTGTCAGCAGCCAGAGTGGGACTGGGACACCAATTGGTTGGGCGGTCCGTGCGGCCGTCGGCTATGCGGTGGAGGTCCTTCTGGCAGGCGGGCCGGTCGCGAGTGTTCTCAGGACCATGGGGGAGTGGGCGACCACTCCGGCCCCAGTCCGTTTGGCCGCAGCCGCTGCCACCGGCCTTGGTGCATGAACCAGCCCGCGCGGCCGGCGTCCGCGGCGTCAAGGCAGAGACTCTCGGCCTTGGCTCGCTCCCCGGCGTACTCCCGCAACATCATCAGGTACAAAGCAGGGCACTGGCCCTTCCGCCGTTAGCAGCACAGCGGTACGGGCTCTCGGAGTCGCTCCTCACCAGGGTCACGTCGCTGCCGGGCCAGTTCGACGAGCACGCTGGTGTGGTTGGCGTCGGTGGCTTGCTGGGCCAGCCTTTCGCGTCTCACCTCGCTTGGGGGTGTGGATCGTGTTGGAACCGGTGAGGATGGGGCGGGTTGCCAGCGTGAGCGTCGGACATCGCGTGCTGGCCGAGGGGCCAGGGGAGCCGCACAGCTCGAACGCCTCTCGGTCCCTGCTCGCCCGCTGATAGCCCGGCTGTCCGGCCCGCGCGGGACTCATGGCCGCAGCGAGGATCGCCTCTCGCACATCCGCCCGGGCCAGGCATCAGCCAGGTCCTCTCCCTCACGAAGGCATCGCAGCCAATCGTCAGACGAGGCATCAGCCGCTGGTGTGCGAGCCGGGTCGGAGGTAAGCCCGCAGCCGCCGATAGTGGGCGGGCGCGGCGAGCGCACCGGCGCTCCCAACCCAGGCGATGCGTTGCTGGCTGCTCCACTGCGCCCGGTCTCCTTCTGCGGCGGTCAACCGCCCATAGGGGGTGTCAGTGCCCGGAATCCTGCCTGGTGAAGTCCGGCCGGCGTGGCGCTGATGCGTTCAGCGGTCAGTGGGTGATGTGGTAGCGGCTTTGGGCGATGACGGTCTGACGCAGGCGGGTCGTGAAGTCGGTGCTGCGGGCGATCCGGTCGACGCCTCCGGCCTTGTTCTGCCGCAGTGCGGCTTTGAACGTGGTGTCGAGGGTGGCCGCCATGCGTTCCATCAGGTCGGTGTCGAGGTGGGCCAGGTTGATGTTCAGCAGGTCCCGGGCGGTGGGCTGGCGCAGACGGGTCAGGGTGTGTGCGGAGATGTAGGCCATCGGGTACAGCCAGTTCTCGATCGTGTCGCCGAGCAGGGGTCGGTCCCTGGCGTAGTCGGTGAGGAATCGGCGCAGCGCGGTGTGGACGTCCAGGCACAGGCGGTACAGCTCGAGGTCGTGACGGGGGGAGAAGATCTTGAGGTACTGGGCTTCATCGAGGAGGAGGGCGTCTGAGTGCTTGAGGGCGGTGTGGGGCTCGCGCAGAGCGAAGGTGGTGACCTCGCGGGCGAGGCGGGCCATGCTGACGACCTGGCCGAGGTGGTATCCCAGGTTGCGGTAGTAGCCGGCGCGGCGCTCGTAGTGGTAGCCGGCGTTGAGGAGGCTTTCCTCGATGTCCTTCTGGACGGGTTCGGTGGCGCGCAGCGCGCCGGCCGGCAGCTCGGTCTGGCTGTTGGTGGCGCGGATGATCCGATCGCGCGCGGTGCCGGACCCGGGGGCCACGACGATCTTGACGAGCAGGGAGCGGTCGCGGTGGTGGCCGCCGGACTCGATGTAGCTGTAGATCTTGTGGCTGGTCTGCAGGCCGTTGACGATCTGCGGATCCTTGACGACGAGCCGCTTGCCGATGATCTGGGCCTCGTCCGCGACGACGGTGACGCCGTTGTTGAACCACCAGAAGTCCTCGCCGGTAGCGGATTTGAGCGTATCGGCGATCGCAGAGTTGACCGCGGTCGACCCGGCGTAGTCGCGGACGTTGGACTCGAACAGCTCCAGGCGCAGGGCCTGGTTCTTCGTGGTGATGAAGCGGTAGTACTCGTCGAGGCGGGCCAGGCACACGTAGCCCTCGCCGAGCGAGGTGCTCATAGGGGCTTCCGAGAAGACCAGCTCTGCGACGGCCTTCGCACCGCGGGCGGCGCGCTCGCGGAGGTCGGCGGCGTTCAGGTATTCGATCTCCGCCTTCGCCCCCGACGCGATCTTGGCGAGTTCGCCGCGGAGCCGGTCGGCCTTGGCCTTTACGTTCGGGTGCGGCCCCTCGGGGGCGGTGCAGGCGTAGATCACCCGCACGTGCAGTTCCGGGAAGGACGATGCAGACTTCTCCAGGACCTGCAGGAACCTGTTGGTACGGTCGAGTAGCTTGGCGTTGGTGTGGGCAGTCAGATCCTCCTCGGTGCGGCCCATGTCGAGGAGCGACGGCAGGTGGAAGTGCAGTTTCTCGAACACCGCCTCCTGGTAGCCGGGCGAGGTCTTCGCCTGCAGCACCACCAAGTCGATCTTGCGCGCCCTGCCGGCCAGGTACTGGTGGGCGTCTGAGGTCACGTACCGGCCGTCGACGAACGACCAGATGCCGTCCACCCCGCAGTCGTGCGCCCCGTCGACGATGCCGTCCATGATCTGATCGTTGTCGAGGTCCCATTCCTGCAGCGCTTTGTCGGCCGTGAAGAAGGTGAAGAAGTCTTCCCGGCTCTGGTGCGGTGCCAGCTTCCGGTGCTGATCGTCGAGGATGCGGCCAAGCAGGCGCTGGTCGTTGCTCTGCACGGGTGCCATGTGCCCCCCTGGTCAGTGCACGTGCGAGGAGGAATCATTCTCCCGGCAGCACCACCTTCCCGGCACTACCGTGTGGCGACAAATGCCCACGGATTCAGGTGATTTGATCCATCTGGCGAAGTGCGGGCGGAGACCCTGCACTCCGGCGCACGCCGAGAGCGCATGTATGCCGGCCGCGCTCCGAACCTATACAGGCCCGCCCTGAGCCGGCGCCGACCGCACGCCTTGCTGGCCAGCCGAAGACCTCGGCAGCCCTTGCACGCCGCAGATGGGGGCCGGTCCGACGATGGGCAGCCGACGTGAACGGGACCCGGAGGAAAGGTGTGGGGGTCTTCCCGTGCTTTGTGGCGTCAGTGCTCGAGGCGGACCAGCGGGACCCGATCCCAGCCGGGCCCGGTCCGCCGCCAGCCGCGTCTGTCTGGGTACGCCAGCCTTGGCCAGCGTGACGATCAGGCGTCGGCGATGTGCGTGGATGGATGTACGTGTTCCGGCCTCGGGCGCCGTGAAAGGATCGGCGTGGCGTCCCGGGCTATCCCATTGCCTGCCCGGGGCGCCGCTCGGATCGGTGCGCACGGTGTGCCGTCCCTCGGGTGGCATCCGGCCGGTGCTGCTCCGGGCTCCGTCGCATCGCGACCTGTCGCCCCGGGGGTGTCGCCGACCGGCGCGGGCGCCATGTCGCCGGTCGGGAGCCTGTACCCGTCATGTCCGTGGACTCTGACGATCCGTTGGTTCCCCTGCACAAGGGCAGTGATCGCCATGGCCGGCGCCGGGGCTCTGCCCGGCCTTCCGGCAGTCGGTGTTCTCGGCGCCGGCCTGTCGCTGCGCGGGGAGGTGCGGCACCTGGGCGTGTGGGACGGCGCTGCCCTGTCTGCTGCGGTCATGGCGGCACGGGCCTGCGGGGCCGGGTGTTCATGCGTCCGGTCGGTCGATCATCTGGGAGAGGGACGATGACGCTCTCGGTCCGGTCAACCGGGGGGATCTGGCGGATGATGGGCGGATGTCGGCTCAGCTCGGCCCCGCCCAGCAGCCTCCCCTTGCCCATAGGCGATGCGGTCGCCGGCCTCGCCGCGGAGTGCGGCAGGGCCGTCCGCGTCAAGCCGAGACCGACAACAGACCGTAACGGCTCCTCGCTCGACTTCAGGCAAATCCATGCCTGAACCCGGTTCAACCGCCGTCGGCACAGCGGTGGCTTTGGGTCTGGAATGTAGGGCTCAGTCCAGCCCGTCCATGTCCCGTTCCCCTCCCTCGGGGAGGGCGTCCGCGGGCTCCGTAGGTCCCGCCGTGTGGAGGCGGGTGGCTGTGGCGCGGGCGGTGTCCAGGTTGGGGAACGGGTGCACCCGGTGGGCCTTGGCAAGGGTTTCGAGCAGGTGTTGGGCGGATCCTCGCCCGGTCACCTCGAGCGCGAGCCTGTGGACCTGGTCCGGGCCGATTTTCCTTGTCGGCAGTGGCCATAGGGGGCCGTCGAGTTCGCGGACCAATCGTGCGGTGGTGCTTGCGATCCGCAGCCCCTCGAGGTCCGGGTTGGGGAATCCGAGTCTGTGGGCCAGGCCGAGGGTGTCCAGCAGGGTGCGGACCTGACCGTGTGTTCCGTTGGCCGCCTCGATCCAGGGTCCCGGGTGCGCTTGGCGCGCGAGGTCTGCCAGAGCGTCCAGGGTGATGCGGCGGTGCTCAGTGGTGATGCCCTGTGCTCGGGCGGTGTCCGCGAGGTGGACCAGGTCCCGCAGTCGTTCCTGCTCGATCGGATGGACCAGTCTGTCCAGCCCCCGCGCCTCCCCGGCTGGACCGATTCCCGCCTCGCCGTGGATTTCCTGGTACAGCTCGCGGGCTTCCGCCAGACTGCGCACGACACCGGGAGCCTGCGGCCGGGTGAGGACCTCGCTCGCATAGGCACGGACGTTCGCGAGAGTGATCGTTTCCCTGCCCGTGCGGGCCCTGACCTGGTCGGTCAGCTGCCCGCCGTAGGCGAGGTCGAGCAGCACCGTGGGCCGCTCCGCGGGCGGGAGGATCTCCACCGCCTCGAGCCATCGTGTCATCGACCCGGAGGGTTCGAGGATGTCCGCCGCGCGTGCTTCGAAGCCCTCCAGGTGACCGGGTACTTCCGTGAGGATGCTGTCGAGGTCGTGGAAGGCCAGCAGTCGTTCCGGCGTCGGCGCGGTGTCCGGTGTCAGCGCGCGCAGAGACGTGTAGGACGAGAACAACGTCCGTGCGTCGCGGCTGGATGCCAGGTCCAGCAGGCGTGTGAGACCGTGCTTGGGGTCTTCCATAAGCCGGGTGGCGTGGTCGCGCACGTTCCAGGGGAATGGCCGTCCGCTGTCGGACTGGCCGCCGACGGCACGTTCGAGGTCCCGGTAGGCCAGGAGCCGATCCATCGACCACGTTGCGCGGGGATCCAACGTGCGGGCTCTTGCGAAGGTCTGGGGGAGCCGTGAGATCTCCTCCCAGTCGAGTCCTCGGTCCCGAGCGAGCCCGGCGAACCTGATGGAGCGTGTACTTGTCGCGATTGAGCCGTTGCTGGTTTCAAACGTGACACGAGCGGCGTGCAGCGCCGAATGCCGACCCTGCCGGAGCCCCTCCAGGGTGTGGTCCAGGGCATGCGGGCCTTCCAGGGTCACAAACACCACCGGCCCGGTCGCACGTTGGGGGAGGGCCGGCCAGCGGCCGGCGCGTGCGGCGGATGGAACCAGTGTCGTATGAATGTCCTGCCCGGAGGGGGTGTGCCCCGGTGCCACGAGGTGGAAGTCACGTGCCTGGGGTGGGAGTTCCGTCTTCAGGGTCGCCAGGGCGCGTGCGGCGGGGGTGTCGGCGACCACTACGGTCAGGCGGTCCGGGTTCGGCGGGAGTGTGTCGACCGCCAGCGCGAACGCCGGGTTGTCGTGCACGGCGGCGCCGGTGTGCAGCAGGATGCCTGCCGGGATGCGGGAGGCTTCGACCGCGCCGAGCCGTTCCTGCAATCCCGTGGGGAGGCCGGTGGGGCTTCCGGCGGCGTGGTTGGTCAGTGCCTCGTCCCAGGCGGGCGGATTGAGCATCGTCCCTCCGAGGCGGACGCGGACGCGTTCCGTGGGGAAGGACGCCGCGAGGGCGTCCGGGCCTGCCGGGAGTGTCGCGTGTTCGGGGTCGTGGTGTTGCCCGACCGAGTGGGTGGAGCCGATCGTATGGTCCGCCGGGGTTGGCGCCGCCGCCGGCACGGCCGCGATGTGGCCGGAAGACCCTGTGGCGGCGTTGCGTGCCAGCGGATCTGCGGCCGTGCCCGGCACTGTTGTGGCGGTTCCGGGCGCGGTGGACGGGTGTGCTTGTGACGTGGTTGCCGCTGTCGGGTCGGCTGCTCCGCTCTCCGGGTGGATGGACCGTTCGCGGCCCAGGGACGGGATGCTGGTGAAGTGGTCGGCGTGCTGTTCCGGCCGGGGCCCGTTCGCCAGGGGCGCGCCGGCGGCGGACGGTGGGGCGTCCCGATCCACCGACAGAACGGCCGTTTGGACAGGCCCCGTCCGGTGCTCCGCTGCATCCAGCGCGGCCGACCCCGTCGGGGACGCATGCGCCGCGTAGACGTGCGCGTCCGCGGTCGCGGCGGTGGGAGCGAACACCACCCACTGCCCGTGTGTGCTTTCCTCCATCCCGTTGCCGGTGCCGCTCACATACAGCTGGCCCCTCCCGCCTGCCAGGACCTGCCCGGTGGGGACCTCCACCTCCACGCGGTGCCGCGCAACGAAATCCCGCAGGCCCGGGAGGTCCGCTACGGCCACCGGCGCCATCAGCGTCACCCTGCCCGGGACCTCGTCCTGCGGGCCCTTCCTTGCCGGTATGTCCCGCCACATCGAGCGCAGCCGGTCAACGGCGCCCTCCGCCGACATCCCGGGCGTGCCCACGACCAGCCGCGGCCTGCCGTCCGCACCGGTGGACAGGGTGCGTACCGCCGTGGCGAAGCCCGCATGCTCCAGTGACTCACCCCACCCGGCCGGCCGGACCCACCAGTCGCCACCCGCGGAGAACTCCACTCGGTGCCCGTCCGACAGATCGAACCCCCGCCCACTGTCCGGTACCGGCTTCCGCCGCCCCCGCCCTTCCCCGCCCGACAGCAGCTGCGCCTGCACCTCGGACACTCCGCGCTCCGCGCTCCCCTGGGGCCCGGCGTGCACGTGCGACGCCAACACACCGGCACCAAGCACGTCGTCGAAATTCAAGTTCGATTCCCAGCGCATCCCGCCCTTGTCGCCCCTTATCCTCCAGTCCGCGGCCGCCCCGCCGCCGAACCCCCCGAACCGATCCGCCGGTGGATCGAGCGCCGGCCCCAGAGCAGCCAGCTCCACATCCCCACCCCAGGCGGCGTCCGGATGCCGTCCGAGGGCCTCCGATTTGGCGACCGTATGGCCCGCCATCGCGCCCAGGGAGCCCGCGAAGAAGCCGGTCCAGTCCACGTCCGCGTTTCCGCTGGCCGCGTTCATGGTCGCCTGCGTGGCGGCGCCACTCAGCCCTGCCACAACGAGCCCCCCGGGCAGCGAATGCGTCAGCCGCGCGGCCGACATTGCCGCGGCGGCAGCATCCGCCCCGGCCCGGCCAGCCGCGGTCTCTGCGGCCGCGGACAGTGAGGTGACAGCGGACCCCAGCGCGCCGCCCAGCGCGCCACTGGCGGCCGCCAACCCGAGAGAACTCCAGTCCAATCCGTGCGCATGCCCGGTCACCACCGCGAGGATTTGTGCGAAAAGATCGGTGCCCGCGCCGATCACGGCACCCATGCCCGCAGAAACGATCGCTTCGAGCAATTTCTCGGCGATCAGTCGTACTGCCGCATTCGCAATCTCCTCGGCTGCTATCCAGGCAGCGAGCGAGGCCCCACCGGTCACCCCGGCGTTGACGCGGGTCCAGATGAATGTGGCAAGCAGCCATGCGGCGAGCAGGTACCACCGGAATTTCGCCTCCGCGACCGCGTCGCCGTCGACTCGATCCCATCGCCGATCGCAGCCGCCCGGTCCGCCAACGCCAGCAGCCCGCCGTGCTCGAGCAATGCCGCCACCGCCTGCCGATGGGCGTCGTACGCCGGACCGTGCCACCCGGCGACGTAGGACGTCTGCGCCTCGAGGGTGTTGTGGAACGCCCAGATGTCCGACGCCGTGTCCCGGAACACATTGGCATGCGCATGCAGAGCATCCTCGTGTCCGGAGGGGTACTCCGCCCCCGTGAGGAGCACGGAGGCCCACTGGACCACCTCGGGGATGTCCGACACGACTACCACCCTCTAGTTTTACGGGCGCTGGATTCCGGAACAACTGTCGGACAAGGTCTCTGCGGCCTCACGCCGCCCTCAATCACCGCAGAGGGGGAGACGCTAGCAATCGCAGGACCCTGCAAACAGGGCCTGCGAACTCAACCCCAGCTGTTCACGTTTGACTCAGGCAAAGACGGGCACGGTTCGTCGGCCTGCAGGTGACCAAGCTGAAGAAGCCAATCGGTGACGAGCCCGCTCCGCGGGCCTGAGACGGCTGGGCCCCGCCGAACTGCTCAACGCAAGGCGGCGGCGCTGCGTCCCCCGGTGCCGCATCCGGCCGGGTGCGCGATCCGAGTCGCGGGACGGCGGAAAGGATCAGTGTGGCGTCCCGGGCCGTCCCGTTGCCTGCCCCGGGACGCCGCCCGCAGGGGGCGCACTGTGTGCGGCTCCTGGCCTGCGTCCGATCGGCGCCGCTCCGGGAGACCCGTCGAAGCGGGTCTTGTCGCCCAGGGACGGTCGCCGACCGCGCGGAGCGCCGCTGGGTCGGCCGGGAGCGCGCGTCGCCCCTGTTCTCCCGGAGTCCGGCCACGCCGTCAGGCCCGGACCGCGCGGGCGACAGCGTGTTCGAAGTCCTCCTGTCGGGTCCACGAGTTCAGATAGAGGTCGTTGAGCTCCGTCTCGGTCAGGCCGACTCTGTCGATCGCGTCCCGCAGTTCCCGTGGAAGACGGGCGACCGCGTCCTCGACGCGTTCGACGGAGCCGTGGCCGTTGAGGCGGAACACCCGGCCCGTGGGGTCGATCCGGTACTCGGCCACGGTGCCGGTGCGGTCGGTGACGGACAGGTGGACGTGGCGGCCCAGGTCGTACGCAATCAGTCTGGCGGTGTGCTCCGGGTCGGCGCCGAGGACGGTGTGGAGCGGGGGCCGTGCAGCCAGCCCGCCCGACCGGCCTCGGTCGACCCGGTCGATGATGTCGCTGATCTTGCTCTCCATGTCGGCGAGATCGGCGGGCCGATCGAGCTGTGCAGGCAGCCGGGCGCTCTTGGTGTGTTGGGCATGCCAATCCAGCAGGTCTGCCGGAACTGGATGGCTCACGGCGAGATGCTCGATTCCCCAGTCCAGGACCACCGCGAACTGTCGGTGGATACGGTCGGCTTCGTGGGCGAAGAGCCGGATCGGTCCCGGGTCGTGCAGCTGCCGGCCGATCTGCCGTGCCACGTGGTGGGCGGAGTTGAACGCATCGGCCCCGTTCCGGGCCGCGCTCGCGAGCTGTTCTTCCAGCGAGAATCCCGGGACGTCCTCACCGATCCTCGGCCAGTCGGCCGGGTCGTCGAAGGCCGTGGCCGTCCGGTTGCGCTCACGGACCTGGGACCTCAGCGTCTCGACCTCGCCGGCGAAGATCTCCGCGAAGACATCGCCGGTGATTGGGCCGCTGACGAACGAGCCGGTGCTCTTGGGCTTGCCGAACAGCGGGTGGTGGAAACGCTCGGCCTCCAGACGGAAGCGTCCGCGCAGGCGTACCAGGTAGACGGGGCCCTGCTGTTTGACGTGCTGCTCACGCCGGTAGTTCTGGGTTCCGGCGCTGGTCTGGCCGCGTGGTGCCATTCGGCTGGCGTCGGTGTAGCCGTCGGGGGAGACGGTGGCGAGCGGGGCGTCCGGGTGCCCGTTGTCCAGGACGACCTGCCCGGAGAAGTCGACCCCGCCGGCGAGGGTACCTCTCAGGCGGTCGGTGGTGGATGCCGACGTCGTGCCGCTCTGGTGTTTCGTGTAGCGCCCGGTGCCGGTGGCGTCGACGATGGGCGCGATCACGGTCAGGTCGAAGAGGTCGCCGGTCAGCCAGAGGCTGGCGCGATCGCTTGAGTGGCCCGGCAGAAAGAGGTTTTCGGCGAGCTTGTAGCGCCGGCCGCCGATGGCCTCGTACAGGTGGTTCGTCAGGTGTCCACGGGAGAGCAGGACGGACAGGGAGAGATTCGACCGGAATGCCGGGTGATCGGCTTTCGGCCCGAACATGTCGGCCAGCAGCTTCCTGGCGACCGGCAGTGCGTCGTCGAACATCGCTGCCGTCACGTACGCATCGCCGGGAAGGGCCGGTATGGGGGACAGGTCGGGGATCGGGGCCGCCTGCTGGAGGGGTCTGGTCTCGGCGATCCCGCGGGGGATCTTCAGGACGAGGTCGCCGTCGTGGACGTGGCGTACCGGCTGGTCGTGACCGCTCAGCGTGCGGTACCAGGAGGCGAGCTGGCTGTTCACCGGGCGATTGGCAGTCTCGAGTCGGCGGACCTCGATGGTCAGGCGGTGCCGGAGCCGGGCCCGGTAGTGGCCACTCCAGTCGTACACCGTCTGTTCGGTGGTGCCGACCTCGGCCAGGGTGGTGGCCCGGTGGTAGCCGGCGCCGGCGCTCACGGTCGGGCCGCCCGAGACGCCGGGCGCACCGGAGAGCCCGAGCTTGGCGCTGAGCCCGAACGTCTTGTCCCGGGACGTTGTGGCGCTGCTCGTGTTGTAGGCGTGTCCGTAGTTCTCCAGGCCCGTTTCCGGGACGAACTCGTCGATGACCGGCGTGGATGTCAGGTCCAGCCGCAGGTTGACCTCGACCACGTCGGACACCGCCCAGCCGATCGGGTTGACCAGGTAGAGGGACAGGCCTTCCGCGCTCAACAGGTCCTCACTGATCGGCTGTTCGCGGCCGCCGGAGAACAGGCCCTGCAGGAGGTCGAGTCCGCCCTGGATGCGGCCCACGACTGTCTCCCCCTGGCGTTGCAACTTCCACCACACCTGCGGGGGGCTGTCCCGCCGGTCCTGTGGCAGGCGCCCCAGCAGGCCGGGTGCGGCTTCCTGCACGGCCTCGTGGACCAGATCGAAGGCGGACTTCCCGCCGTCGAAGGTGAGCTTGTGGATTCCGCTGTGCCCGAACGATTTCTGGCCCGGCTGTGTCAGGTAGCCGGCCATCCAGAAGTCCTGGTACGGGTTGGCGGGGTCGGCGAGGTCCAGGGCGAAGGCGTCGGTGAATCGCTGCCGCGCCTGCGCGTCGATCACGGGCAGGCCGCCCGCCTCGTGCAGGTCCCGCAACCGGCCGGCCCAGCCGGACTGCCGGGCGGGGAGTGAATCGGGGACAGCGGGCCCGTGCGGTGCGGTTTCCCGTGCCCAGCGGCTGAGGGTCTGAGCCACGACCGTTCCGGGCAAGCGCAACTCCTCGGCGTCCCACCGTGTCAGCGCATCGACGAGCTGGGCGTCGTCGATCGGCAGCTTCCCCTCGCCGTAGCGCGCCAGCGCCTCGGGTTCGGCCAGCAGGTAGACCATCCGACGTCCCGGCACCTCGACGGGCAACGGACCTGACACGGAGTCGGGCCAGAGCTTGCTTCTCCTCTCCTGCGCGCCTCTGACCTCGAAGTCGACGGTCGTCGTGAAGGCGTACGCGCGATGGAAGTCCAGCTCCAGAAGCTCCCTGCCGCCGGTTCGGCCCAGGGAGCGGCCTTTGTTCCAGCCCCATCGGCGGTTTCCGCCAGCCTGACCGACGATTCCGCTGAGCTCCTCGGCCCCGGTCGTCCCGCCGACACCGACGGTGGCGGTCGCGAACACGCCGCTGGATTTGGACTCGGACTGGGTCGCCGTCGCCAGCCCCAGTTTGATGAGGCCGAGCACGAACTTGTCGGGTGTGGCGCCTGCGAACGCGGAAGGACCCATGGTCCCGGACACGGCCAGCGCGCCGTAGCGGTCCCTTACGTAACCGGCCTCGAACAGCTGGTCCGTCGCGTACTCGTTGTACAGGATCTCCTTGAGATGGGCCCGCACCGAGATCGTGCTCGCGAAGTTGGCCACCTCCTCGTCCGAGGCGGCACCGGGCCCGGTGAGGACGGGCAGGAGGCGGCGGGCTGCCGGAAGCACGCCTGTGCTGTCGAGGTAGTACACCACCGCCTCGTCGATCACCTCACGCGGCGTAGGCGGCTGCCCGGCGGTTGCCTGTGACGGCCGGGTGTTGAGACCGGGGATCAGATGGACAGTGGCGTCGGCCTCGATCGTGTCCAGCCGCGGAGACGGCATGAGCAGCGGGGGAGTGCCGTCGTCGTACGCGATCTCGACGGTGTAGAAGCTGGGAATCCTGAATTCGTCGACATCGCCCGGGTACTCCAGCAGTTCGGGCCGGTTGCTCATGAAGTCGACCGAGTCCGTCGCACCTATGCTGCGCTGGTACTCGAGGGTCGCGTTGAGTACCTTCAGCCAGGGCACTTCCTTCGAGCCGGCATTGAACCGGGGGCCGACCGCCAGCTTCCGGCCGCCTGCGGCCGACTGCCCGGCGAAGCCCATGCCCATCGCCAGGTTCACCAGGTGGTACTCGCCGGTGCGTCGGACGAAGTGGACGGAGTTCCCCTCGCGGTCGAGTGCATCGCTGGCTCCGTGCACCGCCCGCACCGTCACCCTCGCGCTGCCGACGGATCCCGCGCCGCGCCGCCGCAGTGTGAAGGACAGGCCGTCCTGGTGGATCTGGTCGTAATGCGAGTCGATCGCATCACCCGAGATCATCTTGTGGACGAGTTCGAGGTTGTCGGACAGGCTGTCCGTCCTGGCGGAGCCGTCCCACTTCGTGTGGAGGAACAGCCGGTCCAGGTCGGCCGGCAGGAAGCCGGTGCGCTGCAGCTCGGGTACCGCGTGCGCCAGAAGCTCGGTCACCACGCCCCTGTCGACCTTGGCCAGTCCTTGGCCGATGCCTCGGCCGGCCAGCACGTGCTGCGGCAGAACCAGGCCGCTCGGGTCTTCGGGACGCCAGCCGGTGTTGCGCACTGCGTCGGGCTGGTAGCCGACGACGCCTCCCGCGGTGGGTCGCTTGAGGGCGGCGACGTCGACCGGGAAGCCGTGTGCGAATGCGTCGGGTTCGGGCAGTCGCAGCAGTGCGCGGCCGGCGACCGGCTGGGTTCTGGCCGGCTTCTGGTCCGGACGGGTGTACACGGACACGGTCGCGTAGTGCCGGAGCCCGACCTGGTAGGCCGACGTGAAACCCGAGTAGCGCGACACCATGACCCACAGGCCGGCGCGCCCACCGCCGACGCCGGCCGCGTTGATCCATCCCAGGCTGGCTACGTTCAGGCTCGGCCCGAGGCTGAGAAAGGGAACAGGCAGCAGATCGACCTCGACGACGGCCTGCAGGTCGCTCTCGTTCCTGATGGTCTGCGAGCCGCTCTGACCGACGATGGCCGTCCGCACCTTCTCGATGTGGGCGATATCGCTGGTGGCACCGACCCGGGAGATGTCGTCCACCCGCATGGTGTGCACGGTCACCGCCGCCACGACATGGCCGTCCTCGTGCAACGTGAACCTGTAGCCGCCCCGGTCGTTGACCGCATCGACCAGGTGCACGTCGAGATTCCACAACTTGCGCATCAACTCGTCGCGCAGCGGACCACCGATCGGCGCAGCGACGTCGGCCTCGGCCAGCCGCCCCAGAATCCCGTCGAACAGCTCGGGCAGACCGGTCAGGCCCGACGCGAAGAACGTGTCGGGAATCCGCACACGGTTGCCCCGAAGTGTTTCGGCCCACGGGTCCAGCGGATCGTGAGGTGAGGACACCGTCACTTGCCGTCCGGCCGCGCCCAGATAGTGATCCGGCACCCACAGCAGGAGCTTCTCCCCATGCCGATCGGGGATCACCGTGCCGTTGGTGTCCGCCCAGGACTGTGCGGCATCGGTGCGGAACTTGATCCGCCAGCCCGGGGCGAATGCGATCAGGGTGGACGCCCCGCGGGTGTCCTCCACGCGGCCAGCCTCTGCGTCCTTGAGATGGCTCGTGGTGCGGCCGGACTCGTTGGCCGTTCCGCCCACGGTCAGGCCTCCCTTGACGACCTGTACGACACCAGGAGCAAGACCGAGCCCCACAGTCGGCGAGATCTTCGCCCGGAATGCACCGGCCTGGCCCGTCTGCGTCTGAGAGTGCGCGCCGATCTGGAAGATGCCCTGGGTCGCCTGATTGCTGTAGAAGCGGCCCTTGTCGGCACCACCCTGCCCATCCCGCTCGGCAGCAACCGGGACATCGAACGAAGCACCGGGATTCCCCACCTTCTCTGAGGCGGTCGGACGAAGACCGACCAGCGCCTCCGCCCCGCCCAGCTCCACCACCAGACCGTCGCCGACCAAGTACGGGTAGTTGCTGAGCAGCCGCTGCGGCAACGCATCCCACACGTTGTCCTCGACCCTGACGCCCTCCCGTTCGGCCTGTGCCCTCAGATGCCCGACAACGAGGGACACGGCGGGCAACTGGGCCTTGGGGATGCCCATGCTCAAGGCCGCAGGATGCACCTCGACCGGCTGCGGCCCCGAGGACGGCCCCCCGTCGGCGGCGGCGGACGGGAACTCCCCTGGCCGGAGGGGATTGAGAGCATGCTCGATCTCGGCCGAGAGGGACGCGCCCTGCGCCTTGTGGGGGTTGTAGGTCTCTACGTGTCGGCTTGCGGCGGGATGTTCGCCGGCATGGGTCTCGGTGTGGCGTGGGGTCGTGGAGTCGGTTGCGGGCGTGGTTCCCGGAACGGGGTCGTGGGGGTCGGAGCGCGGTGTGTCGGCGTGTTCGTGTTCGTGAGGGTGGGGGTTGGGTGGATTGTCGGTTTGGGTGGTGTGGTCGGTGGGCTCTGGTGCTCTGCGGGTCGGGGTGAAGTCGTGCCAGGTCGGGTCGGTCGGGCGGTTGTTCTCGGGTGTGGTGTGCAGGCCGACGGCGTGGGGGGTGTGCTGCGTTGCGTGCGGCATGGGGCGCAGGGTGCCGTCTGCCGTCGGGGCCGAGGCTCCTTCGGTGATGTGGAGGGCGATCTGGTGGGTGTCGGCGAGGTGCTGGAGTCGGCGGGTGGCGGCGGGGTTGAACGGGGCTTCGCCGGGGTGGGCGGCCAGCAGGCGTTGGGTGGCGGGGTGGGAGAGGATCAGGTGGACCCGGGTGGGCAGATGGGTGTCGGCCGTGAGGGCGCCGAGGACTTCGTTGAGGTCGTGCTGGGTGGTGGGGCGGGTGGGGTCGGCGGTGATCACGATGGCGGGGCCGTCGCGGTCCGGGAGGAGGGCCTCGATGTCGGCCGGGGCGGGCATGCCCGGGTGCAGGGTGGAGGCGAGATCCTCGGGCGGGGCGTCGAGCCAGATGCCCGCGGGGATCTCGCGGACCTGCCCGGAGTAGAACGGTCCGAAGGTGTGGACGGCCGAGTCGACGGCCCCCCGCCAGGAGGGTGGCGGGAACAGCGCGCCTTCGTGGTGCGGGGGCCGGTTCGGGCCGAACGACAGCCATTCGCCGCTTTTGACGAGCTGCTCGCCGCCGTCGAGGACGGTGACCCGTCCCTCCGGGGCGTGGAGTTCGACCCCATGGCGGTCGGCGAGGGCCTGGAGGAACGCGGTGCT
>NZ_JBHWBW010000036.1:0-30353 GCF_042735675.1 Kitasatospora sp. NPDC059571 | reverse complement strand
AGCCCGCTGCTCAACCAACCGCATCAGCCGCACCGTCGCCGCCGTCCACACCCTCCTCACCTGCGAAAACTCAGGATGAAAGAGGTTCACTGAGCATTTTCAGCGCGGGCACCGATCGGGTGACGGCTGGGTGGCGTCAGCGGGCAGCGAAACGAGCGAGGCTCTCCGGCGGTTGAGTGAGATGTCTGACGTCTCAACTCGATGGCCGGAGAGCCTCGTTGGTTGTCTATCCTGCATCACTGGACCTGCCGCACGCGTTGGTGGAGTGGGTCACCATGCTGATTGTCACCCGTGAGGGTGACCGGCGCTGCAAGCTCCGGCCGTCGCAGCGCGCGATCATCGCGTTGGTGTACCTACGCAAGCACGACACCCTCGCGCAGCTCGCGGCCGGGTTCGGGATCAGCGTCGGCACGGCCCACGCCTACATCCGTGCGGTGACCGGGCATCTCGCCCGCAAGGCGCCGGGGCTGACCCGGGCCCTACGCGAGACGGACGGGGCATACGTACTGGTCGACGGCACCCTGGCCGAGTGCGACCGGGTCGGCGACGGCCGTGCCGACTACAGCGGCAAGCACCGCCGCCACGGCGTGAACCTGCAGGTCATCACCAATCCCGTCGGCAAGCTCGCGTGGATCTCACGACCGTTGCCGGGCCGAATCCACGACCTGACCGCGGCCCGGCACCACCGGATCGTCGAGGCCTGCGCCCGACTGCGGATCCCGGCGCTCGCGGACCTGGCCTACACCGGAGCCGGCCCAGGCATCGCCGTTCCGGTTCGCCGGCGACCCAAACGCGAGCTGACCGCGAAGGAGAGGTCCCTGAACAAGGCCCACGCCAGGCTCCGCTGCCCGGTCGAGCGCGGCATCGCCACCCTCAAGCATTGGCGCATTTTCCGACACGCCCGCTGCAGCCCCAACTGGCTCACGTCAGCGGCCAAAGCGGTCCTCACCCTGGAGAGGCAACGCTGAAAATGCTCACTGTTCACCCTTGGCGCCATCCTTTCGAAGCTAGGACGGCCGGCGGACGCCCTCACCGCCACTGAGGACGCACTGGAGATCCTGCGTCGCCTCGCCGCGGCCAATCCAGACCGGCACGCACACGACCTCGCACAGTCGCTCTTCAACAACGCCATAAATCTGGCGGACCTCGGACGGCCGGAGGAAGCCGTTTTTGCGGCGACGGAAGCAATCGTCATCCAGCGCCGCTTGGCGGCGATCAGCCCGGCAAGGCACGATCCCGACCTCATCGCCTCACTGGTCAATCTTGCCAGTTACCTGGCAAGCCTCGGACGACGAACGGAGGCCCTCCTCGCCATGGCCGAGGCGAAACTCATCCGAAGCCGACGCGCGTGAGGAGAAGGCGGACAAGCGGCTCGGACATGGACCGCGAGCACCGCGACGGTCCGGATGATCACCGCCGCGTTCGTGGGGCGACGGAACGCCGCGGATCGGCCCTGCAGCAGCCGGACGCCTGCTGAGCCGTGTTCCCCGAGCGCCGCTGCACCCGCCATGCCAGGGCAGAAGCCGCCTTCCGCGCTCTCCTGGTTGAGCACCATCGTGCCAGTCAGGCTGAACGATGGGCGGCGGACGGTAACGGCGCAGCACCGACGGGCGCCACCACCGCAGGCTTCTCGCATGCCCCGGACGGCCCCCATACCAGGCCGGCCCGCCCACTCCACCGACCACGCCGGTCACGAGCGGCAGCAGCCACGGCCGCCGCCTGGCCTGCACGGTTGTGGGAAGGCCGGCATAGACACAGACATCGACAGGGGCGTGGGACGGAGCGGCACCAGACATGCCCGGTTTCCCAGCACCGACTCCCCCATTCCGGTCCTGACAAGCTCCGACTGAACGGTGATCTGGCCGCCCCGTGCCAGCCGACGACCACTCCCCCACCCACTCCGACATCCCCAACGCGGAAACGACCCGTACGACCCCCGGGCCAACCGTCGGCGGACCTTCACCGCCCCTCCGGTGACAGCACGTCGGCAGTTCCCGGAGTGGCGAAGGGCGTTGGAGGCCGTGGACCGTTCTGTTGCCGAGTCGGCCGATCAGCCGGCAGCGCGCCTACGCCCTCACCCGCATGTAGTGGCCCGAAGGCCGACAGGTGCGGACTGGACGCCGCTCTCTGCGGAGACGGTGTGCGAGGGCGCGCAGCCCGGCCGCCGGGGCGAGGCGCAGCGCGGCGGCCGCCCCGAGTCGGTCTAGGAACAACGGGAGCTGCGTGCGATCACCCTCTGGACCCGCGCCAAGGTCCCCTGCTGATCCTCGAGCCAGTGAGCAGCAGTCCCTTTGCCCAACTCCTGCCCCAGCCGGGGCGAGCTGTTCCGTTGACAGCTCCGGCACGCTCGCCAGTTCCCGTCGAACACAAAGCCTGAATGCCACCCCCGCGTCACGCCGCGAGCGCTCCGCCGACCGATCGCTTGCCCGTAGGGGTACGGGCCGATACCCGGATCACCTCGTAGTTGTTCAGCTCCTCCTCCAGAGTTAAAGGAGATCGGCGTCGCCATCTATGTGTCCAGCGATTCCCCGCGACAACAACACCGTCCGGCGCCGCTGTTGCGCCGGCCCCAGCCGTCGGATGCGGATTCACCTCGCAGGGAAGCGGTGCACGCCCCTGGCAGCACAGGCAAGCGCTCGCGCGGGGGCTGAGGCGTCGACCCAGGCTGACGCGGCCGCCGTCCCTGATCCTGGATGCTCTCGGGGTGCGGTGACGGCGGCGCGCCGTTCAGCGGGGCGTGTGGCCTCTACCGCGCCAGTATCTGCAGGCCGTTCGCCAGATCGTCCTGGACCAGTTCCGTGCGCTCGGCCGGTGTGAGCCAGCGGGCACTGGAGCCGGCATTGGTTCGCTCCACCCAAAGCACGTTGTCGACGGCCTCGGCGACGGCATGTAGGTGACTGATCACCATGACGAGGCGGTCGCCGCCTGCCTGGGCACGCAAAGCCTCGAGTGCCGAGTCCAGCGCGGTGGTGTCGAGGGCTGCGAAGCCCTCATCGAGGAACAGAGAGCCGAGAGTCGGACCGCTGCGGGAATGGAGCTCGGCAAGCGCCAACGCCAGGGCGAGTGACGCGAGGAACTTCTCTCCGCCGGACAGCCGGTTGGGGTGGTGGACAACTCCGGAACCACGGCTGACGATGTTGAAGTCGTCGGCGAAGCCGAAACGCCCGTCGGACATATCTCCGAGGAGGTCGCTGGCGGCGCCGAGAAGGGCGCGGGTGCGCAGCATCGTGAGGTGGCCCAGGAACTTGGCGTCGACCAGCTCGCGGCGCAGCACTTCCAGTGCCTGGTGGCGGGCGGTGCCAGCGGCGATGGCGAAGTCCAGGTCGGCGGCCGGCTGGATGAGAGCGTGTGCCTCGCGTTGCTTGGTGCGCTGGTCCTCGGCCTCTTTGGTGGCCCGTGCGGCCGCGGCGACGAGGGGGTGCAGGGCTTGGGGTGTCGTCAGGTCGGCCGTGGGATCGAAGTCGTCGATGTCGGCGAGTAGGGCGGCGTGCTGGTGAAGGCTGGTCATGGCGTCGGCGGCACGGCTCGTTGCGTTCGTGGAGAGCTCGGTGAGCGTGTGGATCAGGGTCGATGTGACTGTCGAGAGGTCGAGGGCGAACTGGCGGGCTTCGGCGATGCTGGTCTGGTGGGGGGTGGGCGGCACATGGTGCCGGTCGGCGGAGCCGAGGTGTGCGACGGCCTGATGGGCGGCCTGGGCCCACGCGTCCAGGTTGGCGTTCAGCCGGTCGAGCGGCCGTTCCACCTGGCTGCGGTTTTCCTGGTCGAGGGTGCGGTGTTCGGCGAGGACGACGGCTGCTTCCGCGCGGGCTGTTTCCTTGGCGTCGAGGAGCTCTTGGAGCCTGGCCAGGCTGGCGGCTGTGGCGTCGAGGGCGGCGCTCGTGTCCTTGGCGATCACATCGATCGCCCGGTTGGGAAGCAGGGCCTGGATGCGGGTGGGCAGTGCCCGGAGTTGAGCTTCGGTCCTGGCGAGGGCCTGCTCGTGCTGTTTTGTGGCTGCGGCGTGGGCGGCGAGGTCGCGCTGGTGCCTGTGCTGGTGGCCCTGCAGGGCTTTGCGGTCTGCTTCGATGGTGGTGGTGGCGCTGAGCGCTTCGGCATGTCGCTGCTCGGCGTGTTCGGCGGCTGCCTGCTCGCATGCGGTGAGCGCGCCGGTGATCGGTGCCGTGCGGCGCTCGGAGTCCTGTTCTGTGTGTGTGGCGCCATCCACGGCCGGTGTTGCCAGGATCTGCACGGTTTGGGTCAGTACCGCTGCCATCGAGGTGGCGTCGAAGCCGGGGCCGGGGCCGGGTGAGGCGGTGGTCAAGACCTGGAGCTCGTTGAAGACGCGCTCTGCGTCTGCGACGGCCTGCTGTGTGTTCTGCTGCGCGTTCTGGTGTTCCGTCGTACGTTCGGCCACCGTCTTTTCGGCCGCGGCGAGGGCGGCGCGGGCGTCGGCGAGTCGTTGGATAGCCTTCTGGTGCAAGGCTCGTGCTGTGCGCAGGTGTTTTTTGGCGGCATTCAGGTCAGCCGCGTCCGATGTGAGCGCGGGTTCGAAGTCGTCTGGTGTCGGCTGTCGGCACACGGGGCAGTCGCTGCCGGGGTGGAGTTCGGCGGCGATGGTTGCCGCTCTGTGGCGTAGTTGGAGTTCTTCCAAGCGTGCTTCGGCGTGCGTGACCTCCTCGTCGGCTGCGGTTTGCTTTTCCAGTCCGCCGACCTGCTTGCGGAGAAACTCACGTTCTTCTTCTGCGGTGGTCTGGGCGTTCGCGGCCTTGGCGATGCGGTGGGCCGCCGAGATCGCAGCGGTCGCCCGGCTTCGGGCTGTTGCGGCGTGTGTGCGGATCTGTGTGCTGGCCTGTGCGGCGGCCTTGGCTGCCTGTGCGAGCGGTGCGGCGTGGTCCGTGCGGTCGGTCAGGTCTGCTTCCGCCGTGGTGATGGCGTTGCCTTCGTCGTCGAGTTGTGTGGTGCGCGCAGCGAGCTGGTCGCGCTTGTTGCGGTGTTCTTCGGCGTGCGTTGCCAGGGTCTCGAGGATCGTGGCCGCTTTGGTGAGGGCGTCCCGGTTCTCGCCCTTCGCGGTTGCGGCGGTGATCGCTTCGGTCAGTTCGTCTTCGAGGATGCGGGTCTGGATGGTGCGCTGGTCCAGGGCGGAGCGTCGTTCGGTGATGGCGGTGGCGAGGGGCTCGAGGACGTCCAGGTGCGAGGTGGCGTTGTTCACTGCGCGCGCCGCCAGGTTGTCGGCGGCGGCAGTGGCCGCTGCTGCGGTGGCGCGGGCGGCGGATGCCTGGTTGTTCAGTTCGGTGATGCGGTCGGCGGCGGTGGTGAGGCGGTCGGCGCGGGCGGCGGCAGCGTCGGCTTTGGCGACGGCCTCGGCGGCGGTCTGTGCGGGGTGGTCCGGCATGGGGGCGCGTTTGGTCCTGGCCTCGCCGATCAGTTCTTGAAGGGTCCGGCTGCGTCGGTCGGCCATTGCGTGGACTGCTTTGAGCGACTGGGCGCCGAACAGTTCCCCCAGCCTCTCGTTGCGCTTGCCTGGGGTGGTGGTGAGGAGCTGGTCGAACTTTCCTTGTGGGAGGAGCGCGACCCGCAGGAAGGTTTGGTAGGACATCTGCAGCATCGATTTGATGCGGGTTTCGATGGCGATGGCACCGTCGATCTCTTCGCCGGTGTCCAGGTTCTTCAGGTGGTGCCGTCCCGCATTCTGGTTGGTGGCGTGCGTGGTGCGGTGAATGTGCCAGCGTTGTCCGTCGTGGAGGAAGGTGAGCTCGACGCTCATGGCCTGCGCGTGGTCGGCGATGAGTTGCCGGGTCTCTTTGGCGTCCCAGGAGTTTTTGTTGAACAGGGCGAACGTGATGGCTTCGAGCAGGCTGCTCTTGCCGGCGCCTGTGTCACCGAGCGCTGCGACCAGGGTTCTGCCGGTGAAGTCGACGGTGACCGGATTGGGGTAGCTGCGCAGTCCGGTGAGGGTGAGCGTCAGCGGCTTCATCGGGTGGGCTCCGCTTCGGTGGTGTCGGTGCCGACCAGCAGGTTCGAGCGGTCGATGGTGTCGAGGGGCTCGCCGGCGATGGCTGCGGTCAGCAGGGTCTCCTCGCAGCACGAAGCGGGGTCGGCCGGGTCGGGTTCGGCTTGCAGGTGGCTGAAGGCGGTCATGACACGGTCCAGGGCCGGGCCGCTGGTGCCGCGGCCGGAGAGGTAGTCGCGCAGCAGGTCCTCGACACCGGGCAGTTCGGTGGTGGTGGTTTCCCTGTGCAGGACGTCGTCGGCGGTGCCGGTTCGGCGTTCGTCGATGTCGACGATCGTCGCCCGAGGCAGCATCTTGGCGAGGGTCTCCGACAGGAACGGGTTGAAGGTGTCGGCGTTCACCACGGCCTTGACCCAGGCGTCTCCGACCCGGTTCGCGCGTTGGGCGATCTCGTCCAGGGTGCCCTCCAGACGGACGAGGCGGCGGCCGGCGGTCAGCGGCGCAAGTTCGATGCGGGGCGGGGCGCCGGGGCCGATCTCTGCCAGCACGACGCTCTTGGTGTCGCCGGTTTCGCCGAAGTCCATCTGCAGGGGACTTCCGGCGTAGTGGGCCGGGAAGCCGGCGCGGCCGACGGGCTGCGGTTTGTGGATGTGGCCGAGGGCTCCGTAGGCGACGGGGGGCAGGTCCGCGGCCGAGGCGGCACAGTGGGCGGCGATGGAGATCTGTCGCTCCGAGTAGGAGGGGGTGGCTCCTTCGACGAACAGGTGGGCGGCGAAGACCAGCACGTCCCGGGCCCCGCGCCCCGCGGCCAGGCGGCGGTGGACGTCGGCCTGGACGGTGCGCATCTTGTCGGCGTAGGCCGCGGTCAGCAGATCGGGGCCGGCGAACTCGTAGCTGAACCGGTTGGGGTGAAGGTACGGCAGCGCGCCGATGCGCACCGTCAGATCCCCTTCCCTGGTGGGGTAGTCGGCGACGAGGAGTCCTTCGGGGCGGGCGTCGGTGGCGAATCGCACCCGGCTCCGGTCCGCGCCGCGTGCGCCCATGTCGTTGAGGACGAATTCCAGGAACGCCATGACGTGGGGGGTGTCGTGGTTGCCGGCGACGACGACCACGGGTGCGATCTCGCCGAGGCGGCGCAGTGATTGTGCGGCGCGGCGCATGTCGTCCAGACCGGGTCGGGAGCTGTCGAACAGGTCGCCGCTGTGCACGATCAGGTCGGGTGTGAAGTCTGCGGCGATCTCGATGATCTCGTCCAGGACGGCATCGACTTCGGTGTCGCGCCGAAAGCGGCCGATCTGGCGGCCCAGGTGCCAGTCGGAGGTGTGGAATACGCGGCCTGCCACGGGGGCCTCCAGGAGGACGGGCTGCGGGTCGGCGCGAGCTGCGCCGCCGCGGTCGGAGGTTCGGTGTCGCCGACTGTACACCCCAACACGGGAGAAAGTCTGGAAAACTCTGGAACTCTGGTAGCATGCGTGGCATGAGTGATCCTCTGGATGCGCTGGAGAAGAGCATCAGCACCCTGCGCCGCGCGATCCGCGACGCTTCCGCCGCTGGTGACCTTGAGCGCGCCGGCGAGCTGCGGGCACAGCTGCGCCGCGCCGAACGGGCCTGGGACGCCCTCGTCGACGCCAACGAACCGGCTCCCGCGCCACCGGCCCCCGAGCCGACATCACCCCCGGCCGCCCGGGGATCACAACTCCCGGCGCGCGAGCACGTCCACCGGGCTCTGATGCTGCTCGGCACCCCCGCCGCGCCCAAGCTGATCGTCGGCGTACACGAGGCCTTCTTCCCGGGCGAATTGTCCGCTTCCAAACTGTCCAGCCTGCGCCGGGACGAGGAGCGCTCCTACCGGTCCAGCCCCGGCGCCCGGCCCTACTACCTGTGCCCCGCGCTGGCGCACGACCTGCTGTCGCCGGTGCGGGCGCTTGTCACGATCAGCACCTGGTCCCTGGAGCAGCGCATCATCGGCCCGCTGTCGCCGCGTGTCGACTTCCTCACCGGCGCCGTTCGCGTTGCCGAGGCTGTGCAATCGGCCGAGTCGACGGCGGCCGGACCCGGCCCGGCTGCGCTTCGGCTGCTGTGGCGCTTCGCCGTGAACATCCCCGACGCGGCGCCGGCAGGCGCTTTCGGGCACGAGGCCGCACCGGATGCGCAGCGGGTGATCGACGCCGCACGGGCAGAACTGGACGTGCACGCCGATGCCGATCACGTCGCCCGGGCCGAAGCCGCACGGCGGGCGCGCAAGGGACTCCGCGACGACCAGCAGCTGTTCGGCTCGGGCCTGCAGGGCCTCACGCGACTGCAGGCCCGAGCCTGACCCTCTCTTCACCCCTCCTCCCCGCAAGGATCCACGGCACCGTGAAAGCACCAGTGGACGACCGCCTGGCCGCGCTGCGCGGCTCCGCTCCGCGCCGGACCTACAACGCCCGGTCGCTGGCGGCCCTGGAGAACAACCCCCGTTGCACGCTGCGGGCCCTGCTGGATGCCTCCGGCTCCGACAAGGCCGCCGTCGCCGAGCACGCCGGCCATCCCTACCCCTTCGGCCAGTCCTCTTTCGCCATCACCCGTGGAATCTCCTTCGAGGCAATGGTGAAGGACAACGGCTGCGCCGAGCTCCTGCGCGTCCTGCGCGAGACGTTGGAGCTGACGCTGCCCGAGGTGGGGTACGTGGACCTGAACGACGTCGGCGGCGACGCCCGTTTCGACATCCGCCACGCCCGCACTGCGAAGCTGCTGACCCAGGCCGCCCTGGGAAGCGGCGACGGCACCCTGTACGACCATCCGGTGCTGCGTCTCGAGGTCGGCGGGCACGGGGTGTTCCTGGAGCCGGACCTGGTGGCCTTCCGCGTCGGCGATCGCTTCCACGTCGTGGAGATCAAGAGTTTCCCGATCATCGACGGACAGGCCGACCCGGTGCAGGTCAGGTCGGCGACCACGCAGGCGTGCGCCTATGTCCTCGCTCTGCGCGCGATGCTGGCGCAGGCCGGGATCGGTCCGCAGGCCGTGTCCGACACGATCGTGCTTGTCGCACCGAAGGACTTCACCAACCGGCCGACCGCGGCCTTCGTCGACGCCCGCAAGCAGGTAGCCGCTCTGACTCGGCAGCTGGCCCGCATGGCACGCATCGGCGACCTGGTGGACGAGATGCCCGAGGGCCTCACCTTCGACCTCGCCCCCGACAAGGACGGCCGGCCGCAGCGTCCGGCCGACGAGCTGGCCGGGGCACTGGACCAGGTGCCCGCGGCGTACCGCCCTGACTGCCTGAACCACTGCGAGATGGCGTTCTACTGCCGCTCCCGCGCGCGTGCGGAAGCCTCGCTGGACGTGCTCGGGCCGGCGGTCCGCGAGCAGCTCGGCGGGATCGACACCGCGACCATGGCCCTGGGGCTGGCCCGGGGTCAGCTGATGCCGACCGCCGACCAGGCCGAGATGGCCGCCGCGCTGCGGCACGCCGCGCGGCTGCGCGACGAGCTGGCCGGACCGACCGGAGGTGTGGCGTGAGCATGATGTCTGCGCTGGCGCGGGTGGAGGCCATGGAGACGATGCGGGCGGTGCGCCTGACCGCGTTCCGGCACCGGCGTCTGTCCGGCCGGCCGCTGGTGCTCGTCCCGCTGACGATGGCCGGCGAGGCCGGGGCTCCGCTGGCGGTCATGGTCGGCTCGGCCAAGAGGGACGCGAAGCTGCTGGTCGTGGCCCAGCCCCGTAACCGGGACCAGAGGTTCGCGTTCGCGGCCGACCTGGGCCGGATCGTGATGGACTACATCGACTCCTTCCGTCAGGACCGCCGCGGCGAGGGGGAACGTTCCCGGTACACCGATGCGCCGCAGATCCTGGTCCCGAACGCCGGCGGTGTGAACGCCCTGGCCGATCTCGGCCGCATGTGCCGCTTCCGCGCGACGGACGGCCCCTACGCGGTGCCGGCCGTCGTTCCCGAGTTCGGCATGTGGCTGACGTTCCTGGTCGACGAAGCCGAACGGGCCGGCTCCTGTCTGCTGCTGCCCGTCACCGGGATGCTCGCCGAACACTGGGCGACCGGCCAGAGCCCGTTGGAAGACCAGAACCTCGCCTCGCTCATGGCCTGGATCCACCCGGACGGCCTCAGCGTCGAGCAGGCCATGGCCGAGGCGGAGAACCCGGACGTGTGCCCACCGGCAGGCCCGGCAACATCGCCCGAGTTCGACAACCGCTACTTGGCTCCGGCCATCCGGCGGTTCGACGCCGCACACACCGCTGGCGACCCGCGCGCACTGGCCGCAGCCCAGAACGACCTGCAGGATCTGATCGCGGAACAGATCAAGCCCACCTGGCGCACGATGTGGACGGCCATCTCGCTGCTGCGGTCCGTCCCACAGGCGCCACGGGCCGCCAAGCGCTTCGAGCGCGACTGCGGATTCTTCACCTCCTACTCCGACTACCAGGACCAGGGCGCGCTTCCGCAGCGCAAGCGGGACACCGCGATCGGCGCGGCGCGGCGCCTGAGCCGGCTCGAGCGGGACCTGGCCGACTTCGAGGCCGACATGGCGTTCGACGACCCGTTCGTGCTGGCCGACCGGCGCAGCGTCGGGGAGGCGTTCGCCGGAACGGTCGTGGAGGCCGATCCCGGTCGGATGTTCACCACGGACAAGAATAGGCAGGTGCCGCGACCGCGTGTCACCGTGCGCACCGAGGACCCCGTGCGTCTGGCCGCCGGCATCAAGCTGATCAGCCCGTCCATGCCGGCGGGCCACAAGGCCGTGATCGTCTCGGTCGTTCCCGACGGTGAGGCGACGCTGGTGACGGTGGAGGTCACCGGTGGCATGGGACACGCCCGGGTCCCGAAGCCGGGCAGCGTGCCCGTTCCGGAGCAGCGCATTGCCTACCTTCCCGACCCGGGCTGGCGCCCGACACCGGTGTTCCCGACGTCCGACGGCACGCCGTGGACGCACAGCGCCGCGCCCGCACCCGGCGGGCCGGGCAGCAACCTTGCCGAACATGATGACGCCGCAGAGGAGTGGGGCCATGAGGATTGACAGCGTCACGGCGTTCGACGCGGCCGCGGCCGCCGACGCCGTCATCACGGCGGCCCTGGCGGACCTGGCGGACCGCCGCCACAAGGCCGTCGTCGTCGACTCCCCGCCGGGCGCAGGCAAGAGCACCCTGGTGGTCCGTGCCGCGCAGGAACTCGCCGACGCCGGGGAACGCCCGATCGTGGTCGCCCAGACCAACAACCAGGTCGACGACCTGGTCGTGCGTCTCGCTCTGGCGCGTCCCGACCTCGCCGTCGGCCGGCTGAGCGCCTCCGACTACCTCGCACCGCCGGCCCTGGCCGCGTTGGCGAACACGGCCGTCGGCCGCACCGTGGCCGACCTGGCCGACTGTCGCATCGTCGTCGGCACCGCCGCGAAATGGGCCACCGTCCGCGACAGCACGTTCGGCTGGGCCATCCTGGACGAGGCCTACCAGATGCGTTCGGACATGCTGCTGCAGATCGTCGAACGCTTCGACCGCGGCCTGTTCGTCGGCGACCCCGGCCAGCTCGACCCGTTCACGATCGTCGGCACCGAACGCTGGATCGGGCTGCCGCACGACCCGACGCAAAACGGCGTCAGTGTGATGCTGCAGCACAACCCGAACATCCCCGTGCACCAGCTTCCAGTGTCCTGGCGCCTTCCGCCTTCCGCCGCCCCGGCCGTCTCCCAGGCCTTCTACCCCTTCACCGGCTTCACTGCCGGAACCGGCGCAGGCACCCGCGGGCTGGAGTTCCGCACCGCCGGGTTCGGCAGCACCAGCCTGGACGAGACCCTCGCGATGGCGTCCGCCACCGGCTGGGCCCTGCACGAACTGCCCCGCCGTCACGTCCCACGGACCGACACCGAAACCCTGCAGACCGCCGCGAACCTGGCCGGCCGGCTGCTGGACCGCGGAGCGGTCGCCACCTGCGAGCATCACACGCGCGGCCGCCGCCTTCGCGCCGAACACATCGCCATCGGCGTCGCCCACCGCAACCAGGCCGACCTGGTCCGCGCCGCTCTCACCCGGACCGGCAACCCCAGTGCGGCGGACGTGACGGTCGACACCGCGAACCGGCTGCAGGGCCGCGAGTTCGAAGTCGTCATCGTTGTGCACCCGCTGTCCGGCCGCCGTGACGCGACGGCCTTCCACCTGGAAGCAGGACGGCTGTGTGTACTCGCTTCCCGCCATCGCCAGGCCTGCATCGTCGTCGCCCGCGAAGGGATCGCCGACCTGCTGGACAGCCACCCCTCCACCGATCCGGTGCACCTGTCCGTGCCGGCGAAGTTCCCCGACGGCTGGGAAGCCAACCAGGTCATGCTGGCCACCCTCGCCCAGCACCGCGTCCCCGCCTGACTCCCCCGGCCGCTCAGCAGGCACCGCCGCCGGCCTGCGGCATCTCTCCGACCCGCGAACGCAACCTGCCCTCGAGTGCAGTGTCCCGGAGGCGGCGTCGTGCCCGCTGACGGGCCTTGCCCCGATCAGGCCGGCACGGCGCGCCGCGAAATTCCAAAAATATTCGCAAATGTATTCGCTTTTCTGTTTTTGTCAGTGCCGGTTTTTAGGGTGACGCTATCTGCCGGACCCAGGCGGGACGGGCGTTTGCGTGTGCGATCGGGGGTTGCGTGGACTTCGACGAGGTCACAGGCCTGGTGGGCCATCCGGCCTGGGTGCTGCTGCGGGCGGACACCGCCGCCCTGGTGCTGTCGCTGGGCGGCACGGTGTTCGTCGACGAGAACGCACGCGGGGTGCCGCAAACCGTCCTGGAGTCCCGGCTGGACGACCAGCTCTACCTCCTCAACGACCGCGACAACGGCGCATTTCCCCGGTCGGCTGCCGCCTACCTGGCGGAGTGGACGAAAAACGGCTGGCTGCGCAAGTACTACCCGCCCGGCGAGGACGAGGCGCATTTCGACGCGACCCCGGCCCTGGAGAAGGCCGTGGCCTGGGTACGGGGCCTGCCGGCCCGTTCGTTCATCGGGACCGAGTCCCGCCTGAACACAGTCGTTGCGCTGCTACGGCAAATGGCGTTCGGCTCACAGACCGACCCGCAGACCCGCATCGACGAGCTGCGCAGGGAACGGGACACGATCGACGAGCAGATCTCCCGGCTGCTGACCGGTGAGGTGGAGGTGCTGTCCCCGTCCGCGCTGCTGGACCGCTATCAGCAGGTGGAGAGCACCGCGATCGAACTCCTGCGGGATTTCCGCGAGGTGGAGGGGAACCTTCGGGAGCTGGACCGGCGGCTGCGCCGGCAGGTAGCCACAGCCGAGGGCGGCAAGGGCGAGCAGCTGGCCGCCTTCCTGCTGGACCGCGACGAGATTGCCCAGTCCGACCAGGGGCAGAGCTTCCAGGCGTTCTTCGACTACCTCCTGTCCCCCGACCGGCAACAGGAACTACGGGAGCTGCTGGAGCAGGTCAGCCAACTGCCGCAGCTGGAAGGCCGGGCCAACCGGGGCTTGTTGAAGGTCCCGCACGCCTGGCTGGAGGCGGCAGAGAACACCCAGGACACGGTCCGGCAGCTGACCGAGCAGCTGCGCCGCTTCCTGACCGACCAAAGCCGGGCCGAGGACCGGCGCGTGCAGGCGCTCGTACGCTCCATCCGGCGTCATGTCGCCGACCTTGGCGGCTGCGATGACCTGCCCGGCATGGAACTGGAGCTGCCCCGAGCAGATCTCGCGCTGCCGATGGAGCGGCGGCTGTACATGCCGGTCGAGCGCATCGAACTGGACACCACCGCGGTGGAGGAGTTCGACGACGCGGCGGTGGACCTCTCCGAGCTGTTCGCCGGCGTCCGCGTCGATGCCGAGGCCCTGACCGGACTCGTCCTGGACGCCGTTTCCGCGAGCCCGACCGGCCAGGCAAGCCTGGCCGCCATCGTCGACGGCCATCCGCTGACTCAGGGCCTCGCAGAACTGCTCGCCTACCTCCAGGTCGAGGACCCCGGCCTGGACGTCGCAGTCGACCCGGACCGCACCGACCAGCTCGTCTATCCACGCGTCCAAGCACCGGGGCACACCCGGGCGACGGTGCCGCACGTGACGTTCGTACGCAACGAGGGCGGCAGCGCCGCCGGAAAGGCAGACCGGAAGTGAGCGACGCCCTGACCGTCCCCGTGGTCCACCTGCTGAAAAACGGCGTGCTCTACCAGAGCGACGCCCCCGCCGTGTGGGAGCGGATCCTCACCCAGCAGGCAGCGATCGGCGACTACCTGCACGTGATCGGCCTCGACGTCGTCATTGACCGCGCCGAAGGCTACGCCTACATCCGCCAGCAGGACACCGAAGCCCGTGACGACGGCACCACGGTGCCGAGGCTGGTCACCCGGCACCGGCTCTCGTTCCCCGTCAGCCTGATGCTCGTCCTGCTGCGCGGGCGGCTCGCGGACAACGACGCCGGCTCCGCCGACCCGCGCCTGGTCCTCACCCGTGACGACCTCGTCGAGATGGTCCGCGCCTTCCTGCCCCCACGCAGCAACGAGGCCCAGCTCGTCGACCAGATCGACGCCCACACCAAGAAGCTCGTCGAGTTGAAGGCGCTGCGCCCCACCAAGCAGACCGGCACCTACGAGGTCCGGCGGCACCTCAAGGCCCTGGTCGATGCCCAGGACCTGAACGACTTCAACGACCTCCTCGCCTCCTACCGCGGCACTGTCTCGACCAAGGACGACGCATGACCCTCACCAGCAGCCCGGCGGGGCTCATCCCGCGGCAGGCCGCAGCCGAGCCCACCGGCACCCTCGGCATCGGCCCCGGCTACCGGCTCGCCCGCCTGGAGGTGCTGAACTGGGGTACCTTCCACCGCACCACCTGCACGTTCGCCATCGACGGGCACAGCGCCCTGCTCACCGGCGGCGTGGGATCGGGCAAGTCCACCCTGGTGGATGCCCTCACCACGCTGCTGCTGCCCGCCCACAAGATCGCCTACAACAAGGCGGCGGGTGCCGAGGCCAAGGAACGCGACCTGCGGTCCTACGTGCTCGGCTACCACAAGAACGAAAGCATCGAGGCGACCGGCAGCACCCGCCCCGTGGCGCTGCGCGATCACACCTCCTACAGCGTGATCCTGGGTGTCTTCACCAACTACGCCCTCGGCACCCATCTCACACTCGCGCAGGTCTTCTACTGGACGTCTCCGACCAGCACCGGCCAGCCCGAACGGATCTACCTCACCGCCGACGCCCCGCTGTCCATCGATGCCGACTTCACCGGCTTCGGCACCGACATCGACGACCTGCGCCGACAGCTGAGGCAGCGCCGTGCCACCGTCCACGGCAGCGCCTACACCCAGTACGGTAAGACCCTGCTGAGAGGCCTGGGGATCCCCAGCCCACAGGCCCTCGACCTGTTCCACCAGACCGTGTCGATGAAGGCTGTGGGCAGCCTGGACGAGTTCGTCCGCGAGCAGATGCTGGAACCGTTCGACGCACACACGGCCGTCGAAAAGATCGTCGCCCACTTCGACGCACTCACCGCCAGCCACGACGAGGTCGTCCGGGCCCGTCAGATGATCAACAGTCTGGCGCCCATCGTGGAGGCGTGCGACCGGCACGACACCATCCAAGGCGAAATCACCGCCCTGGAAGGACGCCGCACCGCCGTCCCCGCGTTCTTCGCCCGCCACCGCCACCGTCTCCTCACCGCACGCCACACGAACCTCCTGTCCGCCGAAGCGGCCCTGGAGGATCTGCAGTCGGCCCGCGAGCAGGAGCTGAAGCAGCTGCGCGAGACGGCCGAAGGACTGCGGCGGCGCATCGAGGGTGCGGGCGGGGAGAAACTCGTCGCCCTCACCAGCCGGATCCAGGAACTCGGCCGCGAACGCGGACGGCGCCAAGGGCGCGCCACCGACTACGGCAACTGGCTCGCGCAAGCAGGCATGGACCCCGTCACCGACACCGCCTCCTTCCGCGAACGCACCGCCCAGATCTCCGCCGCCCGTACCCGGGCCGAGGAACAGGAGCACCACCACCGCGCGGCGCTCGGCGCCCTGGCCATCGAACGCCGCGACAACACCGCCGCAACCGACGACGTACGGCGAGAGATCGCCAGCCTGCAGCAACAGCGCTCCAGCATCCCCGTACGCCTGCTGGAACTGCGCCACGAGCTCGCCGCCGCCACAGGCGTCCCGGACGAGGCCCTGCCTTTCGCCGGCGAGCTGATCCAGGTCCGCGACGACGAAGCCGCGTGGGCCGGCGCAGCCGAACGCGTCCTGCACGGCTTCGCCCTGTCGCTTCTGGTCCCGCACACTCACCACGACAAGGTCTCCGCCTGGGTCAACGGCCGGCACCTGGGACTCAGACTTGTCTACTACCAGGTCCCCGCCCACACACCCGTCACCGCGCTGCCGAACAATCGGACGGTGCTGGCGGGGAAGCTCGAACTCAAATCCGACACCTGGGCCCGGGACTGGCTCGCCGCGCAGCTACTCTCGCGCGCCGACTACCTGTGCGCCGCAGACCTGGACGCGTTCACCCGCGCCACCAGGCCCGCCGTCACCCGCCAAGGCCTGTTCAAGGCTGGCGGCGGCCGCCACGAGAAGAACGACACCAACCGCATCGACGACCGGCGCACCTGGGTGCTGGGATGGAGCAACCGGGCCAAGCTCGATGCCCTCCTCGCCGACGCTGCCCGCCTCACCAGCGAAAGCGCCGACATCACCACACGCACCCAAAAACTCGAGAAGCTGTACGAGGCCCGCGCCGGAGCTGGCACCGCGCTGACCCTCCTGGCCAGTATCGCCACCTACGCAGAACTCGACTGGCAGACCATCAGCGCGGACATCGAACGCCTTGAGAAGCAGAAGAAGGCCCTGGAAGCCGAGGCCGGCCTGGACGAGCTCACCGCGCAGCTCCAGCAGGCCGACACCGAGATCGAGCAGAGCGAGACGGCCGTCTCGGCGGGCCAGAAGGAACTGGGCGGCCTGCGACGCGACACCGAGCGCACCGCTGCCCTGCTGGACAAGACTGCCGCCCTCCTCCAACAGCACGACCTCGGCACCGCCGCGGAGCACGAGCAGGCACTGACCCGGTACCTGCCCGCCGACAGCGGGAACGACGACAGCCGGCTGGAGGAGCTCGACAACGCCGAACGCCATGCCGAAACAGCGCTGCTGCGCGCCGGAAACGGCCGCCACGAGGCGCTGCGCCGCGCGGCCGGCCAGACCGCCGGCCTGATGACCGCCTTCCGCGGTACCTACCCGGCCCACACCACCGAGCTGGACACCACCGTCGACTCCGCCGACGGCTACCGCGCGCTGCACCGCCGACTCGCCGACGACGACCTGCCCCGCTTCGAAGAGCAGTTCCTGCAGTACCTGCGGACCAACGTCATCCGCGACATCGCTTCCTTCCAGGCCCGCCTCGGCGCCCAGGAGCAGCAGATCCGCGACCGCATCGACGTCATCAACACCTCGCTCGCCGGGATCGACTACAACCCGGGCCGCTACATCCGGCTCAACGCCGCCCCCACGCTGAACCGGGAGATCCGCGAGTTCCGGCACGATCTGCGCGCCTGCACCAGCGAAACCCTCTCGAACGAGACCGGTGACGCCTACACCGAGGAGAAGTTCCTCCAGGTCAAGAAGCTCCTCGACCGTTTCAAGGGCCGTCCCGAACACACCCGCCCCGACACCGAGTGGACCGCCAGGGTCACCGATGTGCGGCGCTGGTTCCTCTTCTCCGCCAGCGAGCTCAACCGCGTCGACAACACCGAGCACGAGGCCCACTCCGACTCCGGCGGCAAGTCCGGCGGTCAGAAGGAGAAGCTCGCCTACACCATCCTCGCGGCCTCCCTCGCCTACCAGTTCCGCATCGACCCCTCAGCCGCTGCGGCCAAGACCTTCCATTTCGTCACCATCGACGAGGCCTTCGCGCGCGGCGACGACCCCTCCGCCCGCTTCGCTCTCGGCCTGTTCCAGCGCCTCGGCCTGCAACTGCTCGTCGTCACCCCGCTTCAAAAGCTCCACGTCATCGAACCCCACGTCACCCGCGTCGGCTACGTCGACCGGCCCGACAAGACCCGTTCCCGCCTGAACACCATCCCCATCGAGGAGCTCCGCGACCACAAGCGCACGGCAGCCCCGCAGGCCCCCAACCTCCTCCAGGAACAGTCGTGACCCCGGCACGGTGGACCGGCCCCGAGCAGGTCGTCGCAGCCCTGCACCGCAACTGGGCCAACGGCCGGTACCTGGCCGCCGCCGCCAACGGCCACCCCTTCGACCCCGTCGAAGTGCCGCTGAAAGGCCCGAGCGCGACCGACACCCTCCACCACTACGACCAGGCGCTCGCATGGGCCCAGGCATGGGCCCCCGACCGGCACCCCAGGCTGACGATCCGCACCCGGCACATCGGAGGCCGCAACGGCACACCGTCGAACACCGTCCCGGACCGGGCCTGCGTCGAGACCCGCGAACACCTGTGGGCCCTGCTCGGCGTCACCGACCAGGTCGACCGCTTCCACGCCCTGCACGACCAGACCGCCGGCCATGCCCCCGACCTCGCCCAGTGGATGGCCGACCACCCGATGAAGGTCCTCGCCCACGAGGCGGACTGGCACCGGCTCGTGCGCACCACCTGCTGGATCCGCGACCACACCACCGCACCGCTCTACCTGCGCCAAATCGACACCCCCGGCGTGGACACCAAGTTCATCGAGACCAACAAGGGCATGCTCGCCGAACTCCTCGACCACACCCTCCCCGAGGACCGCATCAACGCCGGCGCCCCGAAGAGCGACCTCGCCGCCCGCTACGGCTTCCGCGCCAAACCCGCCTACGTACGCCTGCGCCACCTGGGCGCGAGCCCTCTGCCCTTCAGCGAACTCACCGTCCGCGCCGAAGAACTGACCACCCGACCCCCCGAAACACACACCGTCTTCGTCCTCGAGAACGAGATCACCTACCTCTGCCTACCGCCCCTCCCCACTGCCATCGCGATCCTCGGCTCCGGATACGCAGCCGCACTGCTGCACCACCTGCCCTGGCTCAACGACGTCAACCTCCACTACTGGGGCGACATCGACACCCACGGCTTCGCCATCCTCAACCAGGTCCGAGGCCTGTTCCCCCACACCCAATCACTCCTCATGGACCGCACCACCTTCCTCGCCCACGAACCCCACTGGAGCACAGAGAAGACGCAGGCCCCCGGCCACATGGCACACCTCACCCCAGAGGAAGCCCAACTCGCACACGACCTCGGCAACAACACGTACGGGCCCAACCTGCGCCTGGAACAAGAACGAATCCGAATCTCAGCCGTTCGAAGCGCTCTCGACGCTGTCACACAAGGCTGCAGGCCAGCGTGACAGATCGCTCCCGCCGGCACGACGAGGACTGATCCGCAGGCGGGTCGTCGCTCCCTACTGCCGCCACCGCCCGCACCGTCGGGCACGGATACATCGCCCCACAGTGCTCGCACTCGCCCCGCCTGGCCCGGGTCTGCTCCACCAGCCGCCGAACGCCCAGCACCTCCCACCGCCGGTGGTCGGCCGCCGCTTCGCCGACGGCTTCCCGCTGCGCCCGGAGCCGCCCGCACTCGTGCGGTGACCACCACCGCTCCTGCGGCGAGGGGAGAGCGGCCCCGCCGGGGACCACCCGGCAGTACAGGTTGACCACTGGCTGCTTCTTCGGCCCCTGCCCTGCCGCGCTGCTGGCTTCGGGGCCTGGCACGGCAGGGCGGCGCTCGATGCTCGTCAGATGGCCGCCTCTGCCTGCTTGCGCCTCGCCCGGTAGGCACGTTGCTTGCAGGCCGGTGAGCAGTACCTGGCGGGCCGCCCGCCAGCCGTTGTCATCGGCTGGATCGCCGGACGGCGGCACTCCTGGCAGGCCCGGAGCATGCTGCGCTCGAACTCCCTCAGCGCGAGCCGGGCCGACTCGGGCAGGTCCTCCAAGGCAGCCGGTCCCGCCCCATCGGCCTCCGCCATGAAGGCGATGATCCTTTGCACCCTCCCCATGCGCTGGCGCCGGGCTCTGGGCGTCAGCCCCGTGAGCCGCCGCGCATCCTTCCGGCACAGCCCCTCGGCCGCCAGCAAGATCAGCGCGAACTGGACACTGTCCGCGGTCCCGGTACCGGCGAACGTCGTCCCCTTCAGGGCCCGCTCCGCGGTGGGATCCCGCCGGACCGCCGCCCTCTTCACCGCACACCCTCGGGGTTCTGCCCGTCCGCAGTCGGCACCGACTCCGGGAGGACGGTCAGCTGCGCGGCGGCCCCCCTTGCGGATGGGTTCCAGGCCGCCACCAGCTGCTGCGCCCCCTGGCGGCGCGGGATGAAGGAGCACAACTCCCTGACCACCGGGGGGATCCTGTCGAGGATCACCGGCACGTCCTGCGACCTGGCCTTGCCGACGCACACCTTCACGATGTACCCGAGCAGGATGAGGACGCCGAGGACGATGACCACCAGGGCTCCCAGCAGGGCGGCGGCCAGCTCAGTGTTCACTATTTTTGCTCCCTTATACGACGAGAGGCCCCCGCTGACGGCGGAGGCCTTTAAATGACGAGTTTTTCTTTTTGAAGAAAAAGGACCCGCCATCTAATGGCGAGCCGGTTTACAAATGGGCACAACTGTGGCGCTTGGGCAACCACTATCCCAGCGCTCTGACGACATGTCAAACTACCGATGCGGCAGGCGTTTCCACAGGTGGGAGCCAGTCTAGAACCGCTACGTCAAATTGGGCCGGTATCGTAACGCGGAGCGTCGGGCTACGCCCGGACGAGCGGCTTCAGGCCTGCGATAGCGCTCCTTCTTCGAGGTGAGGCCGGTGCCAGCGCACCGTCTTCAGCGCTATACCTCGGCTCGCGACGCAGGGCTGGCTGGGGCGGTGCGCTCGGTGTTCGCCCCAGAGACGCGGGAGTTGGTCCTCGAGCTCGACCTGCCGGGGCAGGACGCGGTGCCGAAGGAGGTCGGGTGGCGGTACAAGGCGGGAGCTCCGCCCCAGGTCGTGCCACAGCCTCGCAAGGAGGTGGAGGTGAAGGAGATCTACCGGGTGCTGGTCGCGCGCCTCGTGCTGCGCTGCTTGGATGAGGTCTTCGCAGCCACTCCCCCGCTGCTGGTCGACGCCGTCGCCGTCAACGCCCACGTCCACAGCAAGGACCGGGCCACCGGCAAGCACATCCGCCCGTGCCTGGTCAGCGTCCGAGCCGGCCGCGCACCGTTCGAGGATCTGGTCTTGGACGAGCCTGCCCTGGATCCCGTCGAGTGCTTGCGCCATCTGAATGCGATCGTCTCCCAGCACCCCTTCGACCTCGAGCCCGTGCGGCCGGTGGTGACATTCGACCTGAGCCGGTACAAACTCGCTCCCGAGGTCGACGTCGTGGCCGGTCTCGACAGCCGACCCGACCTGGTCGCCCTGGATCCCATCGAGTTCGAGCACCTCATCCGCCGGCTGTTCGAGGCCATCGGGCTGAAGGCATGGGTGACCCAGGCGTCCCGCGACGACGGCGTCGACGCCGTCGCCTACAACGAGGACCCCATCGTCGGCGGCCTGTGCATCATCCAGGCCAAGCGCACCAAGAACACGGTCCCCGCCGAAGCCGTCCGCGCTCTCGCTGGCGTCATGCACGACAAGGCCGCTGCCAAGGGCATCCTGATCACCACCGCCTGGTTCGGGCGTACCAGCCGAGATTTCGCCCAGCGCACCGGCCGCATGGAACTCATCGACGGCCGCGGCCTGAAAGCCCTCCTCCGGGAACACCTCGGCATCGACGCCCTCCTCGGTCTGCCCAAACTCCCACCCGGCTGGGAACCCCGCGACGTCCACTGAACCAGCCACCAGCCGCCTTGGCATCACCGGTAGCGGCACATCAAGAAGATCAGGGCGTCGGCAGTGCCGTCGTACGCCATTGCACGGTGCTGTCGGGCAACCCGCAGTCCAGGGTGACCGCGGCAACGGAGACGTGCCTCAGCTCGCGCTGGCGGTGTGCCTCGGTGTCCTGGTGCTGCCTGACCTCGTCCAGGCTGTGGCCGTGCGTGGGACAGCTGCGCTTCCTCGCTCCCCAGCGGTCGCAGTGGAAGTAACCCGTGAGCAGCACACCGGCCGTGCGGGGGGTCTGCAGATAGCCCGCGACGAGCTGGTCGGCCAGCGCTGTGCTCAGGGAGGAGTTCCAGCAGCCCTTGCACTCGATGACCAGCTTGATGGGATCGTCGCCCGTGCCTTCACAGGCTGGGAGCTCGATCTGGATGTCGGTGCGCAACCCGGGGAAGCCGGGCCGAAGTACCTGGACTTCCCGGTTGATGACCACGCGGTGACCTCCGATGTCCTGCAGCAGGAAGGTCGCGACGATGTCGCTGAAGTCCTCCTCCCAGCAGGGCCACCAGTCGGTGTGGTTCACGCCGTGGCTTTCTCGGTTCCACAGCGCGACGATCAGGCCGTTCGGGCGATGAAGGGCCTGCTGGAAACGCTTGAGGGACTCACTCACGATGTCCAGCAGGTGGCGTTCGTCGCGTACCACCCGAAGGGTCGAGTGAGCGGCGAGTTGCAGGAGCTGCTCCGGCGGGATCGGCGCAGCGTTGCGGGCGGCCGCGGCACGGGCGGTCGTGCGAGCCTGAAGACGCAGCTGCCAGACGGCCGGATACTCGGAGGCAAGGCCTCGAAGCTCGGCTGCCGCTTGCTCGGTGTTGTGAGCCGAGAGGATGTGCGGCAGGGAGTAGACCATGTCCTGGACCCGGTCCTCGCCGCGGACGAACCCGTTGTGCAGAGCCCGGGTGCTTGCCGCTTCGACACCGATATGGCCGACCAGAAGGCGGTAGAGGTCAGCGATGTCCCTGTCCGACAGCAGGCCCACCGCTGCAGGCCAGCTACCGGGCGGAGCGGGCAGCTGGCCCAAGCCTTCCATAAAATCCTGCAGCACACCCTGGTCCTCGAGCCCGCTGCGGACGGCTGACCAGTGGTCCCGGAGGCGATCGCAGTGAAGCAGCGTAGTAGCAGCAAGCATCCAGCGGACCCGCTCATTGGACTGCGGCTGAAAGCCCGCGGGATCCATCGCCAGCACCCCGGCCAGCGATTCCATTGCCCCTTCATTGCCGAGCACGGCGAGCTCACCGATCACAGCCTGCCACTGCTCGGGCCTGCGGTCCGGATCACCGGCCCACGCCCGAAGGGCAGCGTGCGCGAGTCCGTCCGGCAGGGCCGCGTATGCGCGAGCGATAGTGCGGACGGTGTCGTCGTGCACAGCGTTGAGGACCTCGGTAAGGAACCCGGACAACGCGTCCCCAGCCCGTGCGGCGCAGAGAGGCAGGAAGCGACGCTGAATGCTCTGAGCGGCGAAGTTGTACGCCTGGGTGGAGGCCAGGGCGACAGCCCAGCCGGCCCACTTCTGCGGATCGTCAACCTCCGACGGCAGACACTCCAGGAAAGCGAACGCACTCAGGTCCGGTGCATTGCTGAACTCGAACGCGCCACGAGGGGTGAGGCGGGCCGGGCTCAGCGCAGGCGCAATGCGCACAAGGTGCTGCGCGGCTTGTGCAACCGCATCGGACAGTTCTGAGCCAGGCGCTGGCCGGGAAGGCGCCTCGCTGGCAATCGTCAGTGGCGGCTCGGTCGTGGAGAATGTCTCCCCGCTGGCCGTCCGGAGCATGTGATTGACGACATCTGCCCAGCGCTCGTAGACGGTCTCAGCCCCGGCCGCCGTGACGGCAGCCAAGGCCTCGCGCAGTCCGGGCTCGCTGTAGGTGTTCTGCCGCCGCTGCGCCTCAACTGCCTCGCGGCGCTCCCGCTCGTACGGGTCTTCGACGGGCGGGTTGTCCCAGAAAGCTGTGGCCTCACGCAAGGACGGGTACGCAGCACGGGCCGCCTCACACCGAGCCAGGATCTCGGGATCCCCGGGCCGGGGAAATCCGACCGCGAGGCGCCTGAGATGCGGGCTGACCGAATCGAGCAATTCCCAGTTCTCGGCCCAGTAGACGAGATCGTCCGCTTGCAGGAGCGATCCGCCCATAAGACCACTCAGCAACGTGATGAAATGCTCGCTGTCCTGCTGTGTCATCAGGTGGTACGCGAGGCGTCGACGAGTATCTTCGCTGTCGGACAGAGCCGCACCGAGCTCCTGGTACGGAGATCGCATGGCGCTGTTGAAGAAGAGATCGGAGTCGAGTACCAGAGCCATCATGGCCTCTGCCACGATGGCAACAAGATCGTCGTCACTAGGCACCTGGTCCGCCAGGGTGACAGCACGGGCGAGAACCGCAACAGCAAGGTCCGGGCTTCGATGCGTTACTGGGTCCGTGAGCACACCACGGGCCCACACCGTCGCCTCAACGATTTCCTTGAGTGAGATCTGCTCAGGAATCTCACGGCGCAGCATGAACGCGGTCCCGATGTAGCTGGGGTCAGGGTCGCGGACCTTCGCAAGGAACTCGGTCAGGCTGAGGTGGTCCGGCCGAAGCCGACGAAGTGCTGCGGCAACGACCTCGGGGGAATCGTCATCTGCAAGCGTCTTCAGCCGGCCGACCGCCGCATTGGCCGGATCTGTGACACCACCGAGTGCGGCCACCCGGACCTCGGGATTGAGGTTCGTATCCTCGGCAACGGTCAGCAGATCGTCTGCGAGATCAGGGCAGGCGCACGCCCTCGCGATGCTGACCGCCCCGTACAGCAGATTCACCTCCGTTGCACTGCGAAGGTAGGGGCGCAGCTGCGCAGCCAGATCCGAGTGGCGCAGGCGATGAAGGGTAGATCGCTCGAGGTGTGCGGTGTCGTCGCGCTTCAAGAGGGCCAGCAGGGCGGCGACAACGCGAGCCCTGTCCTCGTCGGGGCGGCTTTCCAGGTCCGCGAGAAGCAAGGCCGTCGGGTCGTCGCGCACCAGGTCCTCGAAGACCTCGCTGTCAGTCGCGCTGCGCCATGCCGCGACCGCCTGGTGGGCGGGGATGACGTGCCGGGCCTCCCCATCGCCGACCCACAACAGCTCCCGCTGCACCGACGCCGACATGCCGCGGCCCCTAAGGAACTCGGCTGCGAGGAACTCCTGGTAACTCTTGTGCGCGAACGACCACCTGTAACTGCCCTCAAGCGGAACCAAAAGACTCGACTCGGTCAGCTGGTGCAGCTCGTTCATGGAACACGGGACCGGTGTGCCCAGGTGTCCGGGCTCGTCACCCGAGGCCACCCATGACAGGGCGAGGTCACCGGCACTGGCGCTGCCCGGCTGCGGCGGGTCCTCGGACAGGCCTGTGTATGAGCCGAACTGCATGGCTGCAGCAACCCTCGCGGCTACCGCGAGGAGGTGCTCGGGGGCGGCCAGGGTACGCCTTTGATCGTTGCCCTTGGGGCGCCGGGTCTCCTTGCACAAGTGCAGGCAGGCTTCCCTATACGCTTCCTCGGCCGTGACGGGCAGATGCCCGTTCGTTGTGTAGCCGGTGAGGAGCTGGCGCAGCGTCAGCGGGTTCGTCGCCAATGCCACCAGGCCTCGCTGCTGCACCAGGCCAGTGAAGACGCTAGGGTCCGCAGCGCCCATCACCTCCGCGGCTGTGGAAACGTCCTCGCGCGACAACGGGGCCAGGCCCACGACCCGCACCTGCTCCTCGGACCAAAACCGGCCGAGCTCCCGCTCCAGGTCAGCTGGCCACCGCGCGGTTCGACAGCTGATCCGGAGCCTCAACCCATCCCGCGCCCGATCGTCCACCGCCTCCAGTTGCTCGATGATCAGCTGGTCCAGCTCGAGCAAGTGGTCCAGCCCCTCGTCGAGGCCGTCCAGCAACACATGCCACTCCCCCGAACCAGCCGGCGGCTCAAACACCTGGGCAAGCTTCACCTCGGCGCGAGCGGCATCTGTGCCGCACTTACCAAGATCAAGGAGCTTGGCCGATAGGCCCGCAGCCTCCAGGTCAGCCAGCTCCTGATCGAACGCGCACGACTTACCCATGCCCCACTCACCGCGAAGCACCAGCGCAGGAACATGCCGCATATCCGCCAGCGGCATGCCCGGTGCGGAACCGGCGAAAAGGGACGCCACAGGCCAGCCGTAGTGGTCCGACTCCGGCTGCTCGTCCAACCGGAACACCCGACGCTTCCACGGCAGACGCTGCCAACCCACCACGCCCTACCTCCAAGCTGCCCAACCACCACGACCCCAGGCCCACCATCACCCTAGAACCCGCAGCCGACACACACGCCCGCCAGCAACTATGGACAGAGCGCAACCTCAACACAATTCCCAGTCGCTCGATAAACCTGCGCGCCGCCCAACCAACCTGCCAAGACCACCCCGCCGCCAGCAACCCAGCTGGCCACGGGGCGCGGAAGCGCTCAAACAACCTGAACAGCCCACCCACTCACCTGCGAACCAGCCATCGCACCCAGCCACTCCAACTGCGAAAACACAGCACATTTCCCGCCCCTCCACGCAGAAAAACCAGGCCGCGACAGGCATCGAGGCGGACCCCGAGCTGGTCGCCGCGAAGCAGGCCGCGGAGGCGAAGCCGAAGACGTCCCGCGCTGACCGGTTCCAGCTCCACCTGGCCGCGCTCGCGCAGTTCGTCGAGCGGGAGGGCCACGCCCGTGTTCCGCGCACCTACAAGACGGGCGAGGGGCTGTCGCTGCGCGCGTGGCTGAACAACACCAGGGCCCGCCGGGACAAGCTCACCGCCGAGCAGCGTGGACAGCTGGAGGCTCTGGGCGTGGCCTTGTAGGTCCCGCCCCGGACGGGGTATGTGCTGCTGAACCCGGCGCGGCTGTGGCTCAGGTGCCGAGGTTCTCGTGGCGAATCATGCGGCGGAGGCGGGAGTGTCTGATCCCAGGTGCTGTCGTCCGGGGTTGAACGGCGTGCTGGCGCTCTCCGAAGAACCGGGCCAGGCAGAGGTCGCGGGTGGTGAGGACGACCCCGACGCTCGTGATCGCCCTCAGCGCCGATGGTGTCTTTTGCTGGTTCGTCGAGTGAGGGCCCGCCGCCGGGACTTCATCTCGGACCACCGCGTCGCCGGCTTCTACCGGCATCTCGTTAGGGCGCAGGCCCACACCGAGCGGGGAGTGGCTGGTCCGGGCTGAACGGCCTGTCACCGGACTTGCCAGCCAACCCGAACTGGTCAAATTGGGGCTGGGCGAGTTCGGGCAGCCGCAAGGTCCGACGATGATCCTGGACGAAGGCGCCACGCCCAGTGATAGAGATCGACCATGTCCCTGCCGAGCTGGGGGCGGGGGAACCGGGCACTGGTGATGTCCCGACTGCGGCGCACGTGTGGGGTACAGGAGGGTGCGGCTGCGAGGGAACGGACTGCTGCGGAATCCTCGCAGTGGCTGAGGGCGAGGTAGGCAGCGAGAACCGTCACGGATTGGCTCTTCTGTTTGGACGGGAGATACGTGCCTGCAGCCGCCAGGGAGCTCTCGTCAGCGGACGACGGGGATGTCGCCGGAGCGCCAGTCGTTCACTCGTTTGCGGATGCTGGGAACCATCGGTAGTGCCTCCACTTGTTCCGGGGTGAACCATGCGACATCGATGGATTCGTTGCTGGTGCTGAGCTGTCCGCCGATAGGGCGGCCGAGGAGACAGATGGAGAACTCCTGCCGGACTTCACCGTCGTCGTAGGCGAAGACGTGGCCCGGGTCGGTGTAGGTGCCGACGATGCCCGTGATCTCGATGTCGATGCCGGTTTCCTCGCGGGTTTCCCGGATTCCGCAGCCGGCGAGTGATTCGCCGAGGTCCATCTTGCCGCCTGGAAGTGCCCACATGCCGTTGTCGGTGCGGCGCTGGAGGAGAACTCGGCCTTCGTAGTCGACGACGACCACGGAGGCAGCCGGGACCAGACTGTTCGCCTTCGGGGCGTTCGGGTCGTTCTCGTAGTCACGCCGTGGCATGTTCCACCTCCGAGTTCGTCCATACGTTGCGGCCGCGGCCCCACAGCCCCTCAACGTGGTCCAAGTACCGGTCGAATACGCCGTTGTCCTGAGCCCGGCGGAGGTGCATCATCGGGGCGTCGTGCCCGACTCTACCTGGCAAGAGGGGCGTCACGATCATGTCGTTGTCGAAGCGGAAAACCGACAGGTGGGCGTGGCCCGTCTCGAATCGAGCTTCGATGTTCGGCACATCGCGGAGCTTGCTGAGCTCAGCCAGTGTCACCTCGATCCGGGTGGAGAGGGTGAGCGGTACGGCTTCTTCGCTTTCGCGCTGGCGGGTGACCGGGGATGCCGGGTCACCGAGGATGAAGCGGATCCGACAGCCCGCGGCAGCCTTCTTGCGCAAAACCTCGCCAAGTCGTGCCTGCTCCAGCCAGAGGAAGTAATTGGTGTAACCGGCGAACACCAGCTCACTCTCCGCCCGGCGGATCAGCTGCGCCCACAGCGACGTTGGCGCAGCGGATCGGTATGGATAGAGCTGGACCAGTTCTCGGTCGGGTCCCGACTTCACCAGGGTCTGCACGGCTGGCCAGAGCACGGTTTCCTCCTCATCGAGCGCCCGGCTGGCCGCTGCACGGTGCCGAGCGTGGGGCACGCGTGCTGGGTTGCTGACCCATCGTCCGATGGTCTTCGGGTCGACACCTACGGCACGCGCGAGCAGAGCTTCGGTCATGTTCGCACGGGCCATGGCCCGCCTCAGAGGTTCATTCACGGGGCACCCTTCAGGTCTGCTGGGACGAGTAAAGGTGTACCAGTAAAACGTTCCAAACGTCCCTGGAACGGGGTAGGACGTCCTCGACATCCGCCCGATGATCGGTATGTGACGAAGTATCAACAGAACGTATTGATTGCCGGGCTTGAGGTCGACAAGGCCAGGGAGGTGTCGTGCTTCCGCTGACGAACGAGATCGACGTGCAGGGCAGGGGTGACGCGGCGCGGGAAGCGCGGGACCGGGTGGTGCGCATGCTGCAGGACTGGCGCCTGCCGCTGTCGGAGGAGATTCTCCAAGCCGTCCGGTTGTGTACCTCCGAGCTCGTGGCCAATGCCGTGGAGCACGGTGGTGGCACCTGCCGGGTCCGAGCGTCCTGGACCGGTAGCCACCTGCGGGTGGATGTCATCGACACCAGCAGCAACGCCCCCGAGACCGGCTGCCCGACCTGGGACGCCATCCGGGGCCGCGGCATGCTGCTGGTGGAGTCCCTCGCCACAACCTGGGGCTGGGAGCCGAGAGGTGACGGCAAGACCGTCTACGCGCTGTTCGCCCTGGACACCTCGACCGGACCCGGCGCCCAGTCGGCACCCGCCCCCGTCCTGGCGGCCGGGTGAGCGAGATGAAGATCCGCGTGTACGAGCGAGACCCCGGCGGCGGAGAGACCGAGCTCGTCCCGCCGACCGTGCTCACCGGCAGCGACAACCCCTACGCCTACCACCCCGCGGCGGCGTTCCCGCTGTGCGAGTGCGAATCCCCCCGGTGCCCCTCGAAGATCGGACGACCCCGTTGAGCTCGTTGACGCCCATTGCCGGCTTCGGCCTGGTGATCGGACGCCGGCTGACCACCTGGACGATGCGGCTCGACGACGAGCCGCATCCCTCGCAGCGCCACCTCCTCGCCTGCCTCGGCGAGTCCGAGGACGGCACCCCTTGCGAGGCGCACTCCGGGGAACGGGGGACCTTCGAGGACGCCAAGCGGTGGGCCGCAGGCCACGCCCGTCTCCACCCGGACCACCGCAGGTTCTCCCAGCTCTCGGAGCTCGCCTGGGTGATGGTGCCCGACGAGGAGCCCGAATGACGTTCGAGTCCGGAATCCTGCCTGCCGTCCCGCCCGGCCTCGCCTGGACGACCGGTCTGTGCTGCGAGTGCCTGCACCTCCGCGACGTCACCGACTTCGGCATCGCGGCGATGGACGGCGACACCGTTCCCCTGGCGATCTGCCGGTTCTGCCTCGGCTACAAGCGGCACAACATCGCCGAGGTCCGGCGCTTCCACCGGTACGCCACCGCGGCCGGATGGCGCGCGCACCGCATCGCCCGCTGGTCCCGCGCCCGCACCCGGCGCGTCCGAAGCCGCGGCCGGCACGCCGTGTCCGCCGCCACCTGAACCGCCCGCTCTGGCAACCCCCGGCAGGGTCTCCCCCGCCCTGACAGCCAGAGCGGGCCCCACAGGCCCCCCGGGCCGCCACAACCCTGGACAGGTCGTGCCGGCCCAGGGCGGGCCGGCACCACCACGCACCCGACAAGAAGGAGCCGAAGTGACCACAGCACCCTGGGGCACCACCCGGATGGCCGCTACGAAACCACTACCACCGCCGTCCCGGCCTTCACCACCGTGATCGACCCCGATACGCAGGAAGCCGTCCGCATCGACGAGCAGGACCGCCGCGTCGACATGGGCGCCCACGGCACCAGCACCAACGCTCCACCCCCACCAGCACCGGCAGCAGCGACGGGTCCTCCCCGTCCACCGACAGCGACAGCGACCCCAGCAACGAGCAGGACTAGCTTGATCTTTAAGCAATCACCTCGAACGAGCCGTCGAACTTGATCACTCGTATCGGTATCTGCCGCACACGGAAGCGGCCTTCGTCTGATCATGTGCTCCGACCAAGGAACACA
>NZ_JBHWBW010000035.1:27156-30478 GCF_042735675.1 Kitasatospora sp. NPDC059571 | reverse complement strand
CCGCAGTAGCGGTGGGCGGGCGTCCGTCCGTTCGGGTCAGGCGGCGTCGGCGATGACCTGCTCGGCGATCCGGCCGGCGAAGACGTTGCCGATCAGGATCCCGAGGGCGATCGCGGCCATCAGCAGGACGGTGCCGAGCCAGACCATGGTCTCCACCGGGACGGTGTAGGCGCCGACCACCCGGGCCGCGCACTCGGCGAGCAGCACGCCACCCCAGACCAGCGAGAAGTTCCGCTCGTTGCGGCGGAAGGCGGCGGAGCCGGCCGCCAGCCGGTCCCAGGCGGCGGCGCGGGCGGTCCGGCCCCTGACGATGAAGGGCCGCAGTCCCGCGGTCATCAGCGGCCGCCCGGCGAGCGCGGAGACGATGATCGAGCCGCCGATGAGGCTGCTGGTCGCACCGTCCTTGGCCAGCATCAGCCGCGGGTCGCCGGAGAGCGCGGACAGCGCGATGCCGGCGGTGTTCACGATCAGCATCACCAGGGCCAGGCCGTTGACCGAGCGGTCCCGCAGCAGGGCGAGGGCGGTGCGGAGGGCGGGGACGGCGCTGCCGGCGGTGAGCGAGGCGACCAGGCCGAGGCCGAGCAGGCCGTGCGCCGTGCAGTACGTGCCGAGCGGCAGCGCGACGTCGATCGCCAGCGGCTTCAGCGCCGCGAGGCGCGACTGCTCCTGCTCGGCGGCCGTCCCGTGCGCCGCGACCGTGGTGGCGATGGCCATCGTCCTGCTCCCCCGTGTGGTGGTGCCCCGTTTCCCGTTGACTCGAGAATCCCGCGGACGGCGGGGCGGGCGGCAGTGCCGTCCGTGTCCGAAACCGCATGACAACCGTCATGGTTGGGGCCGGCGCCCGGTCATGGCTGAGTACCCGTACTCAGGCCGCGGGCCTGCCGCGGCGGCAGCATGACCGGTATGAGTCCGACCAGCCCGAGAGTGGGCATCACCGCCGTGGGAGCCGGCCTGCCGGCGCGGGTGCTGACGTCGCAGCAGTTGCAGGACGAGGTGGCCGCGGGCAGCGGACTCCGCCTCCCGGAGCGGATGTTCGAGAAGGCGACCGGCATCGCCACCCGGCGGTTCGCCCAGGACGGCGAGTACGCCTCGACGCTGGCCCTCGCCGCCGCGCGGCAGGCCCTGTCCAGGGGCGGCCTCGACCCGCTCGACATCGACCTGCTGGTGTACGCCTCGGCCACCCGGGACGTCTGCGAGCCGGCCACCGCCCATCTGGTGCAGGCCGAACTCGGCTCCCACGCACACGCCTTCGACGTTTCCAACGCCTGCAACAGCTTCCTCAACGGCATCGACGTGGCCCGCGCGATGATCCTGGCCGGGCGGGCCCGGCGCGCCCTGGTCACCACCGGCGAGACCCCGAGCCGGGCGATGCGCCGCGACCCGGCCGGCCCGGCCGACTTCCGCGACGGCTTCGCCGGCTACACCTTCGGCGACGCCGGTGCCGCCGTCGTCGTCGAACCCGTCCCGCGCGGCGGGATCCTCCACGTGGAGACCGAGACCGCCTCCGAGCACTGGGCGGTCGGCGGGATCCCGGGCGGCGGCTCGCGGCATCCGCGCGGCGACGAGTACAGCTACTTCCGCGGCGGCGGCAAGGAGTTGCGCGGCGTCTTCGAGAAGATCGGCGCCGACATCCTGACCCGCACGGCCGCCCGCACCGGCCTCGGTTGGGACGCCTACGCCCGGGTGCTGGTGCACCAGGTGACCCTGCCCTACCTGGAGCGGTTCGTGGAATTGACCGGGGTGCCGGCCGGCAAGCTCGTGGTCACCGTGCCCGAGCTGGGCAACGTCGCCAGTGCCACCATCGGCGTCCAACTGGACCGGATCCACGGTGAACTGGCCCCCGGCGACCGGGTGCTGGCGGTCGGCCTCGGCGGCGGCGCCAGCCTGACGACGATGGCCTGGGAGGTCGCGTGAGCGCGCTGTGGGTCGTGGTGCCCGCGTACCAGGAGGAGGCCCAGATCGGCGGCACGCTGCGCGCCCTCGCCGAGCAGCGGGACACCGACTTCACCCTGCTCGTGGTGGACAACGGCTCCACCGACCGCACGGCGGAGGTGGTCCGGGAGTTCGCCCCGACCGCGCCGTTCCCGGTGCACCTGCTGGTGGAGGCGGAGAAGGGCGTCGGCTGCGCGATCGACACCGGCTTCCGGCACGCCATCGCCCGGGGCGCCGCGCTGCTCGCCCGCACCGACGCCGACTGCCTGCCGGAACCCGGCTGGACGGCCGCCGCCCGGGCCGGGATGCTCGCCTCCCGCGGCCTGGTCTGCGGCCGCATCACCGCCCGGCGCGACGAGCACGGACCGGTCGGGCGGCGGGTGTTCCGCGTCCTGGTGGTGACCGGTGCGTTCTTCGGCCGGATCCGGCCCGCCCACCGCCGGCGGCACGGCTACCTGGTGCCGTACCGGATGCACGCCGGCAACAACATGGCGATCACCGCCGAGCTGTACGAGGCGGTCGGCGGCATGCCGCGGCGGCCCTCGCCCACCGACCGGACCTTCGTCAACCGGGTCCGCCGGCACACCACCGCGATCGTCCACCGCCGCGACATGGTGGTGCAGAACTCGACCCGGCGGATCCGCGCCTACGGCGTGCTCGGCACCGCCCGCTGGTATCTGGAGCGCGGCAGCGGCGGCCGCGGCGTCGACCCGCGATGAAGGAGCCCGACGTGCTCGACCACCTCACCCGCACCCTCCGCGAGGGCGCCGAGCGGCCCGCCGTCCTCGGCTGCACCCGCACCGGCGCCGAACGCGTCCTCGCCCGCTGCGGCGAACTGGCCGCACTCGCGGACGGCTACGCCGCCGCCCTGCACCACCGGTACGGGCTGGCCGCCGGCGACACCCTCGGCATCGCAGTCCGGCCCGGGCCGCGCGCCCTCGCCCTCATGCTGGCCGCCCACCGGCTCGGCCTGCGGGCCGCCGTCCTCGACCCGAACGCCGGACCGGACGTCCTGCTGGCCCGGCTCCGGCTGGCCTCCCCCGCGCTGGTGGTCGCCGACGCCGCGGCCCAGGCGGTGGCCGGCTGGGCCCGGCCGCTCGCCCGCCGCGCCCACCTCGCCCTGCCGCCTCTGGACGCCCTCGGCCCGGTCGCCACCGTCGGCCCGCGCCGTCCCGGCTGCGCCCCCGCCCTGCGCACCGGCGGCCGCCCGCCCGCCCCGTACGACGGCGACGGCGACGCGGTCGTGGTGTTCACCTCCGGCACCACCTCGGCGCCGCGCGCCGTGGTGCACACCCGTGCCTCGGTCGCGGCCGGCCTGCGCGCGGTCACCGCCCAGGTCCGGCCGCGGGCCCGCGACCCCGGGCTCGGCGGGACCCTCTTGGGGGGCGGT
>NZ_JBHWBW010000035.1:0-27146 GCF_042735675.1 Kitasatospora sp. NPDC059571 | reverse complement strand
GCGCGCGGGTCACCCCCCGGCCCCCGCTCCCGGCCCCCCGGCCCGCGTACCCCGCCCTGGTCCCGCCCCGGGCCGGCGACGCCGTGCTCGGCGGCACCTTCTTCGTCCTGGTGCCCTCGCTGGCGGCCGGCGCCACCGTCGCACTGCCCGCCCGCCGGCCCCGCACACTGTCCCGGCAGATCCGCCGGCTGGCGCCCGCCGAGACCTATCTGACCCCGCCGCAGCTGCGCGGCGTCGAGCACTTCACCGGCCGGGTCTGGACGGGCTCCGCCCCGGCCCCGGCCGAGCTGCTGCGCCGGGTCAAGCGGGCCGGGGCCACCGAGGCCTGGGGCGTGTACGCGCTCACCGAGCTGTTCCCGGCGGCCGCGGTCGAGGAGGCGGAGAAGTCCGCCTTCGACGGCGACGGCGACCTGCTCGGCCGCCCCCTGCCCGGGGTCCGCACCCGGGTCGCCGACGGCGGGGAGCTGCTGCTGGCCAGCGACGCCGCACGCGACCGCTACCTCGGCGAACGCCCCGACCCGTGGATCCGTACCGGCGACCGGGCCGGCCTCGACGCCGAGGGCCGGATCGTGCTCGCCGGCCGCTGCAAGGACATGGTGCTGCGGCACGCCGAGAACATCTACCCGGGCCTGTACGAGCCGGCCCTGCACCTGCCGGAGGTCGAACTCGCCGTACTGGTCGGCATCCCGGCCGGGGAGGGCGACGAACGCCTGGTCGCCCTCGTCCAGCCCCGCCGCGGCACCGACCGGCGCCGGCTGCGGGCCGACCTGGAACGGCCGCTGGCCCGGATGGGCAGCGCCCGCCCGGACGCCGTGCTGCTCGGCGAGGTGCCGCTGGCCGGCCGCTCCCGCAAGCCCGACCGGGCCGCCGCCGCCCGGTTCTGCGCCCGGGAGCTCGCCCGGTGAACGGACCCGACCGCGCCCGCACCCACCGCCGCGCCCGGCGCCTCGACCGGCGGGTGTACCTCGCCGGCCACCCGGTGCTGTTCGCGCTGCTCGCCGCCACCCGCCGCCGGCCCGTCACCCGGATCGGCCGGACCGTCCTGGTGCACGGCCCGGACGCCTACCGCGACGTCCTCACCCGCGTCCCGCTCGACCGCACCGCGGACGGCACCACGGGCGGGGCCGCGGCCCGCCGGACCGAAGGCGGCCTGCTCTTCGACCAGGACGGCGGCGACCACCGGGCCGCCCGCCGCGACCTCACCGAGCTGCTCGGCACCCGTGGCACCGAGCGCCTGCGGCCCCACTGGCAGGCCGTACTGGACCGGCGGCTCACCGAACTCACCGGGACCGTCGACCTGGTGGACGTCGTCGCGGAACTCGCCGGGGCCACCGCCGCAGCACTGACCGGCGGTACCGCGCCGCCCCGCGAGCTCGCCGCCGCCTGCGCCGACGCCGCGGCCGAGGCGGCCCGCGAGCACCTGCCCGGCCTGCCCCGGCGGACCGGCCACGCCGCCGCCGACCGGCTCAACTCCATGCTCCCGCACGGCCGGGACGCCATGCTCGCGGTCGCCGCGGTGAACACCACGCTGGCCGCGCTCCCGCGGGCCGCCGCCTGGTGCGCCAGGGCCGGACTGTGGGATGCCATCTCGCCCGAACTCGCCGTCGAACTGCTCCGGTTGACCGCACCCTCGCCGATCCTGCCGCGGGTCGCCGGGGCCGACGCGACGGTCGACGGCCGCCCGGTCCGCCGCGGCGACCGGCTGGTGCTGGTCGCCCGGCACGCCGCCGGCGCCCATCGCACCGCCCCGGCCGGACCGCAGGCCGCCCAGGCGGTCTTCGGTGCCGGCCCGCACGCCTGCCCCGGGGCCGGCCTGGCCCGCGCCCAGCTCACCGACTTCCTCACCGCCCTGGCCCCGCACCGGCCCGTCGTGGTCCGGGCCGCGGCGGACCGGCGCTCGGCCCTGCCCGGCTACGCCTCACTGCTCGTACGGAAGGGCTGACCGTGCTGCGGATCGCCGTCACCGGGGCCAGCGGCTTCTGCGGCTCCCACCTCGCCCGCGCGGCCGCCGCGGGCGGCGCCGAGGTGCACTGCCTCGGCCGCCGGCCCGGACCGGTCGGCACCCACGTGCCGTGGGACGCCGCCGTTGCCGCACCCGACCTGCGCGGCGCCGACCTCGTGGTGCACTGCGCCGCCGCGGTCGGCGACCACCCACCGGGCTCGCCGGCCGAGGCCGAGCAGCACGCCGTCAACGTGACCGGCACCGCCCGCCTGCTGGAGGCGGCCGCCGGCCGGCCGGTGGTGTTCGTCTCCAGCGCCAGCGTGTACGACCCGCGCGGCGACCGCACCCTGGTCCACGAGGACCACCCCACCGAGGCCGGGCACCGCAACGCCTACGGCCGCACCAAGGCCGCCGCCGACCGGCTCGCCCTGGCCGCCGGCGCGGTCGTCCTCCGCCCCCGCGCCGTGTACGGACCGGGCGACCCGCACCTGCTGCCGCGGCTGCTCTCCCGGGTGCGCCGCGGGCTCCTGCTGCTGCCCGGGCCGGACATCGATCTCAGCCTGACCTCCGTTCAGAACCTCGCGGACGCCTGCCTCTCCGCCGCCGAATGGCCGCCCGGCGCCTACAACATCGCCGACGCCGCGCCGTACCGACGGGACGCGGCCGTGCGCACCGTGCTCGCCGCCCACGGGGTCCGCGCCCGGATCCGCCACGTCCCGCTCGTCGCCGCGGAATTCGCCGCCCGCCACGGCCTGCTGCCGGGCCTGACCCCGTACGCGGTCGACCAGTTGGCCCGCCCGGTGGTGCTGGACACCGCGAGGGCCGAGCGCCAGGGGTACCGGCCGCGGTGGGAGTTGACGTCGTCCCTGGCCGCGACGGACGGTCATGTTTGAGCAAAGGATCCCAAGATCGCGTGACGCTTCGCCCGCGCGGCTCTCCGACACCGCCATGGCCGGCGACGCCACGACCACGGTGAAGGTGGCCGGCACGGCGGGGGTCCCCGCCGACGCCACCGCGGTCGTGGTCAACCTGACCGCGGACGCCCCCACCGCCGACGGCTACCTCACCGCCTACCCGCACGGCACCGGGCGGCCGACCGTCTCCAACCTGAACTTCCCCACGGGCCGCACCGTCGCCAACCAGGCCGTCGTCCCGGTCGGGGCCGACGGCTCCATCGACGTGTACAACCACGTCGGCAACACCCGGGTCGTGGTCGACGTCTTCGGCTACTACAGCCCGGGCGGCAAGGGCCGGTTCACCCCCACCGTGCCCGTCCGCGTCCGGGACACCCGGTCCGACGGCACCCGCCTCCCGCTCGGCCCGGGCGCCTGGGCCGCGGTGCCCCTGGCGGGCTCGCACGGTGTTCCGGCGAACGCCACCGCCGCCGTCCTCAACGTCACCGCCGTCGCACCGACCTCCAACGGCTACCTCACCGTCTGGCCGGACGGGACCGCCCGGCCGGGCACGTCCAACCTCAACCTCGTCCCCGGCGCGATCACGCCCAACCACGTGACCACCCCGCTCGGTACGGGCGGTGCGGCCGACGTCTACAACTCCGCCGGCAGCACGCATGTCGTGGCCGACCTCGAGGGCTGGTTCTCCGAGGACTGACCGACGAGGACTGACCGACGGCGCGCCGCACGATCGGCGCGGTCAGAACGCGAAGGGCCCGCACCCTCCCCCGGGGTGCGGGCCCTTCGTGCGTGCGGCGTCAGCTCTTGGCGGCCTTCTTGATCAGGATCACCACGGCGGCGCCCACGCCGACCACCAGCAGGACCTTCAGCAGGAAGCCGATCAGCGAGCTCACGACCCCGACCACGAACCACAGGAGGTTCCACGCCAGGATCACCACCAGGATCGGGACGACGATGTTGCGCACCCACGAGGGCAGCGACTTCCAGAGCTCGGCCATGTCCGTTCCTTCTCTCCCCTCGGGCTCGGCGCGGTTCTCGTCCGCCGTTTCCCCGGTCGTTTTCGGTACTTCGATCGTAGGCCGCCCCACCGGCCGAACGAAGCCCGCGAGCCCCGGAGAGAACCCGGAGATCACCCCGAGACCCGGGCCGGGGGTCACCCCGACCACGGGTGCCGGGGGCCCGGCCCGTGCCGGTCAGACCGGCCAGGTCTCGCCGCGCCAGGCGGCGTCCCAGAACATCCACTCGTACCGCGAGGTGAGGGTGAAGTGCTCGACCATGCGGCGCCGTTCGGCGGGGGAGACCTGCTCGCCGAGCCGGTCGGTGAGCTCCAGGACGCGCCGCACCACCGACTGGAACTGCTCGTCGCCGTAGGTGGCGATCCACTTCGCGTACAGCGGCTCGGGGGAGGAGGCGGCCAGCAGGCGCTCCCCGACCCGGGCGTAGATCCAGTAGCAGGGCAGCACCGCGGCGACCGCCTCGGCGAACGAGCCGCCGTAGACGGTGGCGAGCAGGTAGCTGGTGTAGGCGCGGGTGGTGGGCAGCACCGGCTCGGCCGCGGCACGGTCGGCGCTCTCGCCGAACGCGGTGAGGAACTCCGCGTGCATGCCCTGCTCGGCGGCGATCGCCCCGACCGCGTCGTCTGCGAACGCCCGGACCTCGGCCTCGCCCGGTGCCTTGGCCGCGCAGACGGCCAGCGCCCTGGCGTAGTCCCGCAGGTAGTGCGAGTCCTGGACGACGAAGTGCCGGAAGGCCCGCCGCGGCAGGGTGCCGTCGGTGAGGCCGGCGATGAACGGGTGCGCCAGGATCTCCTCGTAGACCGGCTCGATCGCCGACCAGAGCTCGTCGGTCAGGGCCACGGTGTCACTCCTCGTCTCGGGCGGTCGCGCCCGGCCGACCCTACCCGGCGGCCGGCCGGCCGTTCAGTCCTCGGGCGGCGAGAAGATGACCAGCACCCGGAGCTCCTCGGTGATGTGGTGGAAGCGGTGCGGGACCCCGGCCGGAACGTACACCACGGTGCCGCGCCCGACGGTGGTGGTCTCCCGGCCCACGGTGAGCTCGGCCCGGCCGCTGATCACCTGGTAGATCTCGTCCTGGTCGTGCGGGGCCTGGGTGTCGGTGTCCCCGGGGGAGAGTGCGTACAGGCCGGCGGACATCTGGCGCTCCTTGAGGAAGCGCAGGTAGGCGCCCTGGTTGGCAGCGCGCTCCGCGTCCAGTTCGTCCAGCCGGAAGACCTTCATCACGATGCTCCTCTCCGCGCCCGGTACGGGCCGGAGGACATTGAACACCGGACTGCGGCAGGTCGTGTCCGCCCCGAGCTTCCCAGCGGGCGAACGGCCTGCGACCATCCGGTGCCATGAAGAGTTTCGTGGTCAAAACGCTCATCAACGCGGTGGCCATCTGGGTCGCCGCCTGGATCGTCGACGGGATCACCCTCTCGGGCGGCGACTTCTGGCACAAGACACTGACGGTGATCGCCGTCGCGCTGGTCTTCGGTGTGGTGAACTTCCTGATCAAGCCACTGGTGAAGCTGCTCTCGCTACCGCTGTTCATCCTCACCCTGGGGCTGATCACCTTCGTGATCAACGCCCTGATGCTCTGGCTCACGTCCTGGACGTCCGACAAGATCGGCCTGGACTTCCACGTGGCCGGATTCTGGTCCGCCCTGCTCGGTGCGCTGATCATCAGTGTGGTGTCCTGGGGCCTCAACCTCGCCTTCGGTGACGATGACTGACGACGACTGACACCGGCGCGGGCCGGCCGGCGCGGGTCAGCCGGCGCTCTCCCGGCCGCGGCTGAGGATCAGGGCGAGCTGGGCGTCGAGCTCGACCTCGGTCTGCTCGCGGCCGAGCGGCACCAGGCGGTCGGTCCGGGCGAGGAAGGCGATCAGCGGCGGCGCGGGCGCGATCAACCGCGCCGCCCCGTCCGGGGAGCGCAGCACCAGGCAGACCTCGCCCAGTTCGGCGCCGAGGGGGTGGATGTGCACGTCGCCCTCGCCGGTCGGCCGGCTGACCCCGTCCACCAGCAGCTCGCGCGCGAAGTACCAGGTGACCGGGGTGTCCCCGGGCAGGTGGAAGGTGAAGCGGACGGCGAAGGGGTCGTCGGTCTCGTAGCCGAGGTCGACCCCGATCCGCAGGGAGATCTCGTCGGACATCACGAGACTCATCACCAGGTGGCTCTGGACTGTGCCGTGCATCGTGCACACCTCTCGTCGTGTCCGGGTTCTCCTGATCCACACCTATCGTCCCGATTCGGACGGACGGTGGGCAAGCCGTGTTTTTTCACATGGTGAGCGGCGGACCGCTCGTCAGAGGGCGAGCACCGGCGCCATCGCACCGATCTGCACCCGCAGCCGTTCGGCGGCGGCGGCGAGCCGTCCCGCGTGCCGCAGCGGCAGCGAGAGCGCCACGGCGGCGACGGTGCCGCCGACCGCGAGCGGCACGGCCGCGCACACCGAGCCGAGCGCGTACTCCTGGCGCTCGCTGACCCGGTTGACGGCGGCGACGGCCTCGAGCCGGCGCAGCACCGCGGCGGGCTCGGCCACGGTGAACGGGGTGACCGCCTCGGGCGGATGCCGGTCGAGGTGGTCGCGGCGCTCGGCGTCGCCGAGCTGGGAGAGCAGGCAGAGGCCGATCGCGTGGGCGTGCGCGGTGGCCCGGAAGTCGGCCCACTCGGCGACGGCCGGGCGGCCCGGTCCGGACACCACCTCGGGCACCCGCACCTCGCCGTCCTCGTAGACCGCGAGGTAGACGGCGGCGTCCAGCTCGTCGGCGATCGCGGCCATCCGCTCGCCGAGCTGTCGGCGGGCCCGCTGCCGGCGGTCGGCGCGGCCGATCCCGGCAGCGGCCTCGCCGTAGTGGTAGCGGCCCTCGTCACGGACCAGGTAGCCCTCGTGGGCCAGAGTGCGCAGCAGGTGGTAGGTGGTGCCGAGGGCGAGCCCGGTGGCCCGGGCGAGCTGCTTGGCGGTGGCGCCGTACCGGTACCGGCCGACCTCCTCCAGGAGGCGCAGGGCGCGCTGCACGGAGGTGATCAGCGTGGGTTGTCGGAACCGCTCCACAGCCTCTGGCCCCCGTTCCCGGTGAGTGCGCGGGTGGGCGTCCGGAGCACTCCGCTCCGCCTGCCCGACTGGCGGCCATTGCAGCACAGGGGCCATCGGGCTGCAATCATTACGGTCAGTACAGATGGCTATTGGGCTTTGATTCAAAGGCGTTCGAACGCCTCACGCGGAACACTCTTCCGGGACGTTGTCGATCACCTTGGATTGGAAGATCCAACCGGTCGGGCGGCGAGGCCCCCCGGGACACGCAGGGCGGCCGCAAATCAGCCGTTCGGCCCAGTGATTTCCCCCTGTTCGCCCACGTGTGCGAGTTTCATTCGCACCCCGGCGCGGGAGAATCCCGCACAACCCCGCGCCCCCCGGAGGTGGCCATGGCCGTCCCCGTCCGCCCCGTCGTCAAGCGCACCGCCCGGGCCATCCTGCTGGAGGTGGATCCGGCCGATCCACACGGCCCGGCCGACATCGTGCTGATCCGACGGGTCAGGCCGGGCGCCGCGCACCCGTACTGGATCACCCCCGGCGGCGGCGTGGAGGCCGGCGACCGGACGGTGGTCGAGGCACTGCACCGCGAGATCGACGAGGAGCTCGGCGGCAAGGTCGAGGACGTGGTGCCCGCCTTCGTCGACACCGTCTCGCACTCCCACCACGACGACGGCACCCCCGCCCACCCGCACGGGGTGAAGGTCTCGCACTTCTTCGTCTGCCGGCTCACCTCGATGGACCTCAGCCGCCGGCACGGGCCCGAGGTGGAGGAGCCGAACGGCGAGTACGAGGTCGTCCGGCTGCCGTTCACCCGCGAGGGCGTGACCTCGGTGAACGTCGTGCCGCCCAGCCTGCGCGCCTATCTGGCCGCCAACATCGAGGGCGTCCGCGCCCTGCTCGCGCCCGACCTGGGCTGACCCGCCGGGGCGCGCTCGGGCCCCGGGGCGCGGCCCGCGGCACCCGCGCCGCAGGGGCGTCCGGCCCGCGGCGAGGTCGCCGACCGGGGGCGCCTAGCCCGCGGCGAGGTCGCCGACCAGGTCGTGGTGGATACGGTCGGCCGGGACGCCCGCCTGCTGCAGGAGCGCCGTTCCCCGGCGCACCATCGCCGGCGGCCCGCTGAGGAACGCGTCGTGGCCGTGCCACGGCGCGTACCTGGCCACCACCTCCGGCAGCTCGCCGGCCAGCGCCTCGCCCGGCGCCACCCTCCGGTCGGACACCACCGGATGCACCGTGAGCCAGCGGTGACGGTCCGCCAGTGTGCGAAGCGCCGGCAGCCCGTAGAGCTCGGACGCCTGTCTGGCGCCGTAGTACACCTGCACCCGCCGGCCGTCCGCCCCGCTCTCGGCGATCTCCTCGACCAGGGCGGTGATCGGCGCGATGCCGGTACCCCCGCCGAGGCAGAGCAGGCCGTTGCCACGGGCGCGGTCGGCGGTCATCCCGCCGGCCGCCGGCCCGAGCCGCAGCACGTCGCCCGGGGCCGCCCGGCGGACCAGCGCGGTGCTCACCCAGCCCGCCTGGACCGCCTTGACGTGGAAGGTCAGCAGCCCGTCCGGGCGCGGCGCGCAGCCGAACGAGAAGTGCCGCCACACCCGCGGCCACCAGGGCGTCTCGACGCTCGCGTACTGCCCGGCCCGGTACGGGTAGGGCTGGTCCGGGCGGAGGGTGAGCACGGCGACGTCCGGGGTGCTCTGCTCCCGCGCGACGACCTCCGCCTGCCACCAGGCGGGCGAGCCCTGCGCGGCCTCCTCGGCAGCGTCGACCATGATCCGGGAGACCAGGCCGTACACCCGGCGCCAGGCCAGTTCGGTGGCGGCGTCCCAGCGGTTCCCGGCGTACTTGGCGAGCGCCGCCACCAGGCACTCCCCCACCGGTCCGTAGTGCCCGGCCAGCGTGCCGTACTTGCGGTGGCCGCGGCCGAGCGCGGCGAGGTACTCGGTCAGCGCGGCCGGGTCGTGGGCGTTGCGGGCGGCGGTCAGCAGGGCGCGGAACAGCCGGTCGCGCTGGACGTCCATCGCCGCGGGGAAGAGCGCCCGCACCTCGGGGTGGTGCACGAAGATCAGGGCGTAGAAGTGCGCGGTGGCCCGGTCGGCGACGGGTTCGACCACCGCGAGGCTGGCGCGGATCAGCTCGACGTCCCGCGGGGTGGGCGGCATGTCCGCCGGGTCCGGCGCAGCGCCGGGCGGCAGCACCGAGGTGCGGGCGGGCAGTGCCGGACGGGACGGCTCCTGGGCCGCGCCGCCGGACGCCCAGGCGTGCGTCCAGCTGTCGCCCGGACCGGTCCAGTTGAGGCCGGGCGCGGCGGTGAACAGCGGCCGGGGCAGCGGGGCGGGGCCGTCGGCGGCGCCCGGGGCGTCGTCCGGCCGGCTGGGCGCCGGGATCCGCGGCGGCACGCTCGGGCGCTCCGGGATCGGGACGGCGGGGGTCTCCTCGGCCGACCGGCCGCTCGCACCGGCCGCCGGGCCGCCCGGCACCGCCTCCGGCGCCCCGGGGGGGGGGTCCGGCGCATCGTCGGCGGCGCCGGCCGGAACGGGCCCGGCATCGAGCGCGGCCGCGGGCGGCCCGGCCGGGCCGGGCTGTTCCCGGACGGACTGCCCGGGGGTGCCCGGCGACGACGCCGAGGCGCTCGCCGACGCCGGGGGGAGCCCGGGGACGGCGGCCGGACCGGTGGCTCCCGCCCCGGCCCTGACCCTGAGTGGACGTGCCTTCAATGCGAGATGACGAGTACCCAAGAGAATCGTTTCCGCTTCCGGTCGCCCTGCAGCCACATCTGGCTGGCCTGTCTTCACGACGCCTTCAGCAGATTGGCATGCCCGGCCAGTTGATCCGACGAATCGTCAGAACCCCGGACAGGCACCCGATGCGCACGCTACGCTCACGCAACCTGTGCCACCGTCCGCATCCGGACGGTGGCACAGGGCGACACCCGCGAGGGTGCCGGAGGGGGTCAGAGCTGCCGCAGCAGCATCCCCGGCTGTTCGACGCAGTCCGCGACGAACCGCAGGAACCCGCCCGCGGTACCGCCGTCGCACACCCGGTGGTCGAAGGTGAACGACAGCTGGGTCACCTGCCGGACGGCCAGCTCGCCCTCGAACACCCACGGCTTGGGGGTGATGCGGCCGACGCCGAGCATCGCCGCCTCCGGGTGGTTGAGGATCGGCGTGGAGCCGTCCACACCGAACACGCCGTAGTTGTTCAGCGTGAAGGTGCCGCCGGTCAGTTCGGCGGGAGTGAGCGATCCCGACCGCGCCGACTCGGTCAACCGGGCCAGCTCGGTGCCGAGTTGCTCGGTGCCGAGCGACTGGGCGCCGCGGACGACCGGGACGACCAGGCCGCGCTCGCTCTGGGCGGCGAACCCGAGGTGCACCGCACGGTGCCGGATGATCTCCGAACCATCGGCGGAGACGCTGGAGTTGAGCTCGGGGAAGCGAGCCAGCGCTACGGTGCAGATCCGGGCGAGCAGTGCCAGCACGCTCACCTTCGGGCCGGGCGCCAGGTTCAGCTGCTTGCGCAGCTCCATGAGGGCGGTGGCGTCGGCGTCCACCCAGCAGGTCGCCGCGGGGATCTCCCGGTGGCTGCGGCCGAGCTTCTCCGCGATGGTGCGGCGCAGCCCGCGCAGCGGGATCACCTCGGCGTCCCCGGCGGGTGCGGCGACGGCGGCCGGGGCAGCGGCGACGGCCGGGGCACTCCCGGCGGCGACGGCGCGCTCCACGTCGGCCCGCATGATCAGCCCGTCCGGGCCGCTGCCGGACAGCCCGGCCAGGTCGATGCCGTGCTCCCGGGCGAGGCGCCGCACCAGCGGCGAGATCACCGGGATCACCGCGGGCACCGCCGCGACGGGGGCCGCCGGCGCCGGCACCGGGACGGCCGCCGGGGCCGCGGGCGCCGGGGCCGACCCGACGGGGGCCTGGGCAGCAGCCCCGGACCGCACCCGGCGGCGCCGAGCACCGGAGCTCTCCACGACGCCGTAGCCGACCAGCGGGCGCTCCACCGGCTCGCCGAGGGCGCCCGGGAGGTCGTCGCCGGGCGCGACGGCCACGGTCACCAGCGGGGCGCCGACCGGCACCTCCTCGCCGACCGCACCGAACAGTGCGGTCACCACCCCGCCGTACGGGCAGGGCACCTCCACCACGGCCTTGGCGGTCTCCACCTCGACCACCGGCTGGTCGACGGCGATGACCTCGCCGACCTCGACCATCCACCGCACGACCTCGGCCCCGGTGAGGCCCTCGCCGAGATCGGGCAGGGTGAACTCGCGGACGACGGGCATCATCGTCACTCCTCCCACTGCAGCCGGGCGACCGCGTCCAGGATCCGGTCCACCCCGGGCAGGTGGTGGTGCTCCAGCATCGGTGCCGGGTACGGGATGTCGAAGCCGGTCACCCGCAGGACGGGCGCGGCCAGGTGGTGGAAGCACTTCTCGGTGAGCCGGGCGGCGATCTCCGCGCCCGGGCCGGCGAAGCCGGTCGCCTCGTGGACGACGACGGCGCGGCCGACCGAGCGGACGATCTCACAGGCCGTCTCCTCGTCGAACGGCACCAGCGACCGCAGGTCGAGGACCGCGAGGTCCCAGCCCTCGGCCTTCGCCGCCTCGGCGGCCTCCAGGCAGACCGGCAGCGAGGGGCCGTAGGTGATCAGCACGGCGGAGCGGCCGGTGCGGCGCAGCACGGCCCTGCCGATCGGCTCGACCGGCGCGGCCGGGTCCCACTCGGCCTTGCCCCAGTAGAGGCGCTTGGGCTCCAGGAAGACCACCGGGTCGTCGGAGGCGATCGCCTCGCGGAGCAGCCCGTAGGCGTCGTGGACGGTGGCCGGGGTGACCACGTGCAGGCCCGGGGTCTGGGCGTAGTACGCCTCGGAGGAGTCGCTGTGGTGCTCGACGCCGCCGATGCCGCCGCCGTACGGGACGCGGACGGTGATCGGCAGCGGGAGCTTGCCGGCGGTGCGGTTGCGCATCTTGGCGACGTGCGAGAACAGCTGCTCCAGCGCCGGGTAGGCGAAGGCGTCGAACTGCATCTCGACGACCGGGCGCAGGCCGTACATGGCCATGCCGACCGCGGTGCCGAGGATGCCGGCCTCGGCGAGCGGGGTGTCCAGGCAGCGGTCCGGGCCGAACTCGGCGGTCAGGCCGTCGGTGATCCGGAAGACCCCGCCGAGCCTGCCGACGTCCTCACCCATCACGTGGACGGTCGGGTCGGCCTGCATGGAGTCGCGCAGCGCCGCGTTGAGCGCCTGCGCCATGGTGCTGGTGCGGGCGGAGACAGCTGTGGTCATCAGTGGTGCACCTCGGCCTCGGCGGCCAGTTCGGCGGCGAGCTGGGCGGCCTGCTCGCGCAGCTGCGGCGTGGGCTCCGCGTAGACGTGCGCGAACAGCGACATCGGGTCGAGCTCCGGGTCGGCGTGGAACTCCGCGCGCATCCGGGCGGCCAGCGCCTCGGCCTCGTCGGCGGCCTCCTGGACGAGCGCGTCGTCGAGGATGCCGAGCGGCCGCAGGTGGCGCTCCATCAGCAGGATCGGGTCGTGCTCGCGCCAGGCGGCGACCTCGTCGTCCTGCCGGTAGCGGGTGGCGTCGTCGGCGTTGGTGTGCGCCTCGATGCGGTAGGTGAGCGCCTCGACGAGGGTCGGGCCGCCGCCGCTGCGGGCGCGGTCGAAGGCCTCGGTGAGGACGGCGTGCACGGCGGGGGCGTCGTTGCCGTCGACCAGCCGGCCGGGCATGCCGTAGCCGACGGCCTTGTGGGCCAGGCTCGGCGCGGCGGACTGCTGGCTCAGCGGCACGGAGATCGCGTACCCGTTGTTCTGGACCAGGAAGACGACCGGGGCGTGCAGCACGGCGGCGAAGTTCAGCGCCTCGTGGAAGTCGCCCTCGCTGGTGCCGCCGTCGCCGAGCATGGCGAGCGCGACCACCGGGTCGCCGGCCAGCCGGGCCGCGTGCGCCAGGCCCACCGCGTGCGGGGCCTGGGTGGCGAGCGGGGTGGAGAGCGGGGCGGTGCGGGTGGCGCGCGGGTCGTAGCCGGTGTGGGCGTTGCCGCGCAGCAGGGTGAGGGCCTCCAGCGGGTCCACGCCGCGGGCGACCACGGCGAGGGTGTCGCGGTAGCTCGGGAACAGCCAGTCCTGCTCCCGCAGGGCCATCGCGGCGGCGACCTCGCAGGCCTCCTGGCCGGTGGTGGCCGGGTAGACGGCGAGCCGGCCCTGCTTGGTGAGGGTGGTGGCCTGCTGGTTGTAGCGGCGGCCGACGACCAGGCGGCGGTACAGCTCGCGCAGCAGCGCGGGGTCGGTCTTCTCCAGGGCGGGGGTGCCCAGGACCCGGACGGGGGAGTCGTCCGGGAGCAGCGGTGCGGGGTCGGTCCGCGGGCCGGTGGCACCAGGGAGCCAGCCGGGTACGGCGGCTGCCTGGTGTCTGTGGTCGAGAACGGTCATCTCGGGCACCTCCGGTGTAGTGGGGGCTCCCTACCGATTGTTCGGTTGTCTGGTCATCCTGACCATATCTGCGACAGAGTGGTGGACAAACGGCCCGAACGGCGATCGACTGGAGGCAGCGTGTCCAATGAGGGAGGGTGGGGGGCCGTGTCGGCTGAACAGACGTCCAGGCTCGACCGTGTCGACCGTGCGATCCTGCGGCTGCTGCGGCAGGACGGCCGCGCTTCCATCCGCTCGGTGGCCGAGCGGGTGCACGTGTCCCGGGCGAACGCCTACGCCCGGATCTCCAGGATGGTCGACGACGGCGTCATCCGCGGCTTCACCGCGCGGGTGGACCACGAGAAGGCCGGACAGGGCGCGTCCGCGTACATCACCATGAAGATCGTCCAGAACTCCTGGCGAGCCGTGCGCGAGCAGCTCCTCCTGCTGCCGGGGGTGGCCCACATCGCGCTGGTCGGCGGCGAGTTCGATGTCCTCATGCTGGTCCACACCGCGGACAACCGGGCCCTGCGGGAACTGGTCCTGGGCAGCATCCAGGCCATCCCGGACGTGCTGGCCACCCAGACCCTGCTGGTCTTCGACGAGACCGACCAGGTGCCCCCGGACGCCTAGCGTGCCCGGGGGCGGGACGGGAGGGGTCCTACGGCTCGGCGCGCAGGCCGTCGAAGGCGAGGTGGACGACCGCCTCGGCGACGCCGTCCGCGGTCCGGCTCCCCGGCCGGTACCACTCGGCGATCGAGTTGATCATCCCGAAGAGCAGCCGGGTGGCCAGCCGCGGCTCGACGTCCGGGCGCAGCTCGCCCTCGGCGGCGGCGGCCTTCACCAGCTCCGCCACGCGGTGGTCGAAGTCCCGGCGGCGCTCCAGCGCCCACTCCTCGGTCGCGGTGTTGCCGCGCACCCGCAGCAGCAGCGTCACGTACGGAAGCTCGTCGATCAGCACCTCGGCGGTGCGGCGCACCACGTGCTCCAGTCGGTCCACCGGCCGGCCGGTGACCGCCGCCGGCTCCTCCAGGATCGCGAACAATGCGTCCAGCGCCCGACCGACGGCCAGCCGCAGCAGCTCCTCCTTGCCGCGGACGTGGTGGTAGATCGACGACTTGGAGATCCCGGCAGCCCGCGACAGGTCCTCCATCGAGGTGCCGTCGTACCCGCGCTCGTTGAAGACCCTGACCGTCACGGCGAGCAGCGTGTCGGCGGTGTACGCGGTGCGGGTGGAGTTCTCGGCCATACGGACGAGTATCCCCGGGACAGCACGGCGTGATCAGCCGGGGAGCTCTTTCGGCGGCGGGGGAGCGGCCGGCGCCGTCCCACCGTGCGAAACCTGGCTGTCGGCCGCCGCGGGACGGGGCCTAGGATTCCGCGGAGCCAACCCGGCACAGGACGGCGCAGGAACGCGGCGAAGGGCAGTCCCGGTGACCATCGCACACCGACCGATGACGGAGGGGTCCGTCCCGCCCCCGGGCGTGCGGCCGACGGAGCCCGCGGACGGCGCCGGCCGGCGGGCCGCGGCCCGCTTCGGTCCGGCCCTCGTGCTGTTCGGCAGCCTGAAGCTGCTGGGGTTCGCGGTCTTCATGGGGCTGCTCGACTCCTCCGGGAAGTTCCGCACCCAGAACCCGCGGTTCGGCGGCGGGGCCCACCCCTGGGACGTCCTCGGCGGCTGGGACGGCTGGTGGTACCAGAACGTCGCCCAGGCCGGGTACCACCCGAAACTGCTCCCGGACACCGGCGGCTTCTTCACCATCCAGCAGGACAACTCCGCGTTCTTCCCGCTCTACCCGGGCCTGATCCGGCTGATATCCGACACCACCGGCCTCGGCACCTACGGCGCCGGGATGCTGGTGTCCGTGCTGTCCTCGTTCGTCGCGGCGGCCGGGATCTACGCGGTGGCGGCGCAGCTGGGCGGCCACCGCACCGGTGTCGTCGCGGCGGCGCTGTGGGCCGTCTTCCCCGGGTCCGGCGTCACCTGGGCGGTCTACTCGGAGTCGCTGTTCGTCGCGCTCGCGGCCTGGGCCTGCTACTTCACGATCACCCGGCAGTGGCCGAACGCCGCCCTGGTCACCTTCGCGGCCGCCCTCAGCCGGCCCGCCTCGATGTCGCTGATCGCGGGCGTGGCCATCGCCGCCATGGTCGCGCTGTACCGCCGCCGCGACGGGGTCGCCGGCCCGCTGGCCGCGATCGTCCTGCCGTCGCTGGCGTTCTTCGGCTACATCGGCTGGGTCGGCTGGCGGATGGGCCACTGGGACGGCTACCTCACCCTGCAGCGCGGCGGCTGGCTGCACTTCTTCGACTGGGGCAGCTACACCTGGAGCGCGGTCTCGAACATCCTGGTCGGCGAGAACCACTACCTCTACCCGTACCCGACCGAGGACCTGGTCGCGGTCCTGGTGCTGTTCGCCCTGCCGTGCCTGCTGGCGCCCTTCCTCGCCCGCCGCCCGCCGCTGGTGCTGGTGATCTACACCCTCGCCTCGCTGGTGGTGACCCTGGGCAGCCAGCAGATGTTCGGCACGCTGTCCCGCTTCGTCCTGCCGCTCTTCCCGCTCACCGTCCCGCTGGCCCTCGGCCTGCGCCGGCTGTCACTCCCGGCGCTGGCCGTTGTCCTCGGCACCGCCGCGATCGCCTCCGGCTGGTACGCCGGCTTCGTGATCTTCGAACTGGGCATCCCGTAGGCCGGCGGGCCCGCCGCCCCGCACCCGGAGCATCGCCGGATACGGCCGGAACAGGTAGGCGTGCACCTCGGCCAGCTAGTGTCGGCGAGAGGCAAGCTGGCCGGGTCGATCTCCGGTCGCGGAGCCGCCCAGAGCAGGCTGTTCTCCCGCCCTCGCCGCCCGTCGGCCGGGTGGAACACTGCGGGGGCGAGGGCGGCGGCATCCATCGGAGCCTGCTCGAACGCGGACGTCCCGTCCGCCGCCGGCGGGCCCACGGGCCAGATGCCGCGGGCCACCGCCTGTCCCCGGGAGGCGTCCCCGGGTCCGTACACCCTCTCGAACCGCAGCACAGGAGCAAGGTCGCGGCGCTCGGAGGCGGCCATCCTGAGTGCCGCCACCGCCCGGTCCGACGCCCGGTCCGAGGAGTACCTGGCATGCCACCGGCCGAACCACGGCAGCGGCCGGTCCAACAAGTCCGGCAGGTCGTCCGCCTCGACCGCGTTCCGACTGGCTTCCCCACCCTCGTAGAAGAAGGCGCGCACCTCACCGAGGAAGCCGTACAGCAGCGCCTCGCCGGAGAACTGATATCCGGTCCCCCGCAGCCGGGCGCCCTCCCTGGTGCCGTCACCGGCCACGGCATGGCCAAGCAGCCACACCGGCCATTCCCGACGGCGCCCTCAGGACGGTGAAGAACTCCCGCACCCGCGTGCTCTCGGTCCAACCCGGTATGGCGACCGCGCCTGCCGTCCCACCCCTCAGTTCGGCGCGACCGGCATCGCCGGGAAGCCGTCGTAGAGGTAGGCGTAGACCTGGGCCAGGTACTGCGTCAGCTCCTGCTGGTCCGGGAAGGAGACATAGGTCAGAGCGGACCACTGCTCGACGGGGATCGGACGGTTCTGCACGACGTGGAGCAGACCGGCACGGATCGTCTCCCGGTAGTCGGGCCAGGCACCGGCGAAGTTCGCCTGCAGCTCGCCGAGGTCGTCCACCGCCTCGACCCCGAGGGCCGCCGCGCAGAAGTGCACGAACCGCCGGTCCACCCCCGACGCGTCCAGGCCGAGTTCGGCCAGCGGGACGGTGGTCGGATCGACGGCCCCGCCCGGGTAGGGATAGAGCGTGGTGCTCCACAACTGCTCGTCGCCCTCGGGCCCGCTCGGGCCGACACCGTCGGCCGGGCGGTAGACCCCGTACACCAGCGCCCGGGTGAAGAAGTCGCCGCGCACGTAGTTGATCTCACCGTCGGGCGTGTACGGCTCCTCGGGGTTGATGCCGATCGCCGTCGCCTGCGCAGCCCTCACCAGCATGTCCGGGCCGTACACCGCCTCGAACGAGAGGATCGGCGTCAGATCGTGGTCCCGCAGTGCGGCCGCCCGAAGTGCGTCATCGGCCCGGACCAGAGCCTCCTCCGAGTCGAAGCGGGTGGCCCACGGCCCGGTACGGGGCGGCAGTTCGTCGCGAAGCGGCATGCTGCTGGATTCCTTGTTCCTGGACGTCGATTCGAGAGGCGGTCAGTACTCGGGCGCCGGCGGTGGGTCCGTCCGGTCGCCGTAGAGGTACGCGTACAACTCCTGGAGGTAACCGTAGAGGTTGTCCTCGGTGAGGAAAGTGAAGCGAGTGATGCTCCACCAATCGCCCGTGGTTGCCGGCCGCTCCTCGAGCAGGTACTCCAAGCTCCGGCGCAGCCGATCCGCGTGCGCACCGCTCTCGACGGACCGGGCCCGGTAGAGCTCGATGTCCGCAATCATTTCCGGATGCAGGGCATTCTTGTAGAAGTCGCGCAGATCGGGATCCTCGCGCCATCCAGGAATATCCCAGGCCGTCCATCCCACGATGCGATACCCCTTTCCCGGGTGAAGAGTGAAGCATGCCCGGCTAGTGCCGCGGCCTGTTGTGCTTGTACTGGGGCTCGGGGAACATCGTGTGCAACTTGTGCCCACCCTTGCCGTCCGGGTGGTAGATCGCCCTGATCCTCGCCCCGGTGAAGTCGACCTCCCGGTAATTCACGGCCCCTCCGGGATCGAGCGGATGGTCGGGGTCGATGAAGTAGCCGCGCATCCGCCCGAGATGACCCCCTGGGCCCCAGGCCTCACTGGGGGAGAACAAAATGGTCTGCGGACCCGGATCGGCCGGATTCAGACGACTGCGGGCGTGCGCCTCGGCATGGACGAACGACTCGCTGTCGGAAAACGCCGTGGAATGGGTTCCACAGATGTGCTTGTTCGGTGCCTTCTCGGCATCGTAGTACCGATTGGGCTCGGGAAGCCTGGTCTTGGCGTCGGGGCCGTGCAGCGGGTCGATCTTGTTCGTGGAGACCACGTAGCCGGTCTTGCGCTCCTTCGCCACGTACTGCGCACCCTGGGGGCCCTGCATGACCGGCACCCCGAGGCGGTCCTTGAGCTGCTGGTCGGTGACGCGCAGGTGCCGGCCGACGGCGTGGCCCTGGCCGTCGATCTCGTCCACCCGCTGCTCGACGCGCCGCTTGTACAACTCCCGCAGGCCCTGACGCCCGGGCACCGACTGGCCGGGCTTCAGGTCGACCCCGCTCCCGGGCAGGGAGGAACCGCCCTCACGCAACCCCTTCTGCACGGCGCGCTCGGCGTCGTCGAGGTTCTTCTTGGTGATCTCCAGGCCCTGCCCGAGCGATCGGTGGCCCTTCGCCATCGCCTTGGACATGTCGGTGATCATCGAATCGATGACCGGACGAACGGACTTCTCGACAACCCGGCCGAGCGGACCGCGTCCCAGCACGCGGCCCCGGGTGGCCGCGTCGAGCTTCCGCGAGTGGGCCTCCACCTTGTCCGCGTGCTCGTGGGCCTTCTTGGCCGCCTCGCCGAGGCGGTCCGGGTGCGCCCGGAAGCCGTCGCTCATGCCGCGCCTCCCAGGGCCGCCTCGACACCCTCGAAGACCAGGCCCGACACGGCCTGTTCGATCGCGGCCTGGAAGGGTTCGACCGCCATGGACGTGAGCTGTCCGATGATCTCCTGCTCGATCTGGTCGAGGATGGCGTTCACCACGCGCTTGCCGGCCTCGATGATCACCACGTTGGCCGCCTCGGCGAGGCCGAGGGTGGCGACGGCCGCCGCCTGTTCGGCGGCGAACTCGGCGGCCATCGCGACCAGTTCCGCGATCACCGCGCCCTTGGCCACCACGACGCCGTCGGCAGCGATCTCCAGACCGGTGGCGAGCACACCGCAGCAGTCGATGAGCACCGTCATGTGCTCCTTGGAGGCCCGGCCCCAGCGCTCCACGAGGGCCTCGTACGAGGCGCCCTGGTAGGCCTCGGCGAGGCCCTGCACCATCGCGTGGGTGCCGTCGTGGGCCTCCTGGAGGCCGGCGGCGAATTCGCGGACGTGCGAGGCCCACTCCCGCAGTTCGTCCTCGTCGACGTCGGGCCAGTTCAGGCCGAGCAGGTTCATCACCCAGACGAGTTCGTCCGGAAGTTCGATCGACACGTCCGCCCCTTCCCCCGAGCCGCCGCGCGTGTCCGCCCCCTGCGGTGCGCGGTGCGCTCCGATGCTTCCACATCGGGCCGACGAACCGGCCGAGGGGGTCTTGCCCCGACCGATCGTTCGGTTACGCTGAGGCGTGTTACCGTCCGCCCCCGCTGAGGAGCGCACCATGGCTGCTGCGACCCCCACCCCGTCGGTCACCGAGCTCGTCGAACGGCACCAGGAGACCCTCGACCGCGCGCTCGCCGCGATCGCCGACCGCGACTACTGGTCGCCCTACCCGGAGTTCCCGAAGGCGTACGGCGAGTCCGGCGCCGCGGACGGCAAGGCCGCGTTCGACGCCCTGCTCGGCACGGTGTTCGCGCTGGACGGGCAGCCCGCCACCGGCGACCTGGTGAGCGGCGAGGCCTCCCCGTACGGCGTCGAGCTGGGCGTGAGCTACCCGCACGGCGACCCGGACGCGCTGATCGCCGCGGTGGAGGCGGCCCGCCCGGCGTGGGCGGCGGCCGGCCCAGCGGCCCGCGCGGCGGTCTGCCTGGAGATCCTCGCCCGGATCAACGCCCGCTCGCACGAGTTCGCGCACGCGGTCATGCACACCACCGGCCAGGCCTACGGCATGGCCTTCCAGGCCGGCGGCCCGCACGCCCAGGACCGCGGCCTGGAGGCCGTCGCCTACGCGTACGCCGAGCAGACCCGGCTGCCGCAGAGCGCCCGCTGGACGAAGCCGCAGGGCAAGCGCGACCCGCTCGCCATGGTCAAGGAGTTCACCGTGGTGCCGCGCGGCACCGCGCTGCTGATCGGCTGCAACACCTTCCCGACCTGGAACGGCTACCCGGGGCTGTTCGCCTCGCTGGCCACCGGCAACGGCGTGCTGGTCAAGCCGCACCCGCGCGCCGTGCTGCCGCTGGCGCTGACCGTTCGGATCGCCCGCGAGGTGCTGTCCGAGGCCGGCTTCGACCCCAACCTGGTCTGCCTGGCCGCCGAGCACGAGGGCGGCACCGCCGCCCAGGTGCTCGCGGTCCGCCCCGAGGTCAAGGTGATCGACTACACCGGCTCGACCTCCTTCGGCGACTGGCTGGAGGAGAACGCCCGCCAGGCGCTCGTCTACACCGAGAAGGCCGGCGTCAACACCGTGCTGGTCGACTCCACCGACGACTACCGCGGCATGCTGAACAACCTGGCCTTCTCGCTGTCGCTGTACAGCGGCCAGATGTGCACCACCCCGCAGAACATCCTGATCCCGCGCACCGGCGTCACCACCGAGGCCGGCGAGAAGTCCTACGACGAGGTGGTCGCCGACCTGTCGGCCGCGGTCGAGGGCCTGCTCTCCGACGACGCCCGGGCCGCAGCCATCCTCGGCGCGGTGGTCAACCCCGGCGTGCTCCAGCGGACCGTCCAGGCGGCCGGCGGCGAGTTCGGCGAGCTCGCGCTCGCCCCGCGCCCGGTGGCCTCGCCGGAGTTCCCCAACGCGGTCATCCGCACCCCCGCCCTGATCAAGGCGGACGCGGACAAGCCGGACGACCGGTCGGCCTTCCTCGGCGAGCTGTTCGGCCCGATCGCCTTCGCCGTCGCGGTCGAGTCCCCGCAGGCCGGCATCGACCTGCTGCTGCGCAGCGTCCGCGAGCACGGCGCCATGACCGTCGGCGGCTACACCGTCTCCGCCGAGGTCGAGGACGCGCTGGTGGAGGCCTGCCTGGAGGCCGGCGTCTCGCTGTCGCTCAACCTGACCGGCGGGGTGTACGTCAACCAGACGTCCGCCTTCTCCGACCTGCACGGCACGGGTGCCAACCCGGCCGCCAACGCGGCCTACTGCGACGGCGCGTTCGTCGCCAGCCGGTTCCGGACGGTGGAGATCCGCCGGCACGTCTGAGCCGGCGGACCCGACCGGCGGCCCGTTTCCCAGGGGGGCAGGGGAGCGGGCCGCCGGCGTCTTTCTCAGCGGCTCCGCCGCGGGTTGAACACCCACACCCGCAGCAGCAGGAACCGCACCAGGGTGGCCAGCGCGTTGGCGGCGATCAGCACCACCAGCTCGGCGGCATGGCTGCCCCCGCCGAGCACGGCGATCGCACCGCTGCTCAGCGCGAGCCCGATCAGGAAGGCCGACCCGCCCTCGACCTGGTGCTTGAGCGCGTCCCGACGTCCCGTCACACCGAAGGTGAAGCGCCGGTTGGCGGCCGTGTTGACCACTGCGGTGGCGCTGAGCGCGAGGAGGTTGGCGAGCAGCGCCGGACCGATCTGACGCAGGCCCAGGTAGAGCAGGACGTAGGCGAGCGTGGACAGGGTGCCGATCACCGCGAAGCTCGCGAGCTGCCAGCCGAGGCCGGGGGCAAGCCGGGCCTCCCGGACCCGCTCGGGCACCTCGATCCGGGCCGCCCCGGACAGCGAGCGGCGGGCCACCCGAGCCATCCCCCGCAGGTCGTCCAGCGCGGTCCGCACGATGTCGACCCGGCTGTCCGGGTCGTCCACCCAGTCGACCGGCACCTCGTGGATCCGCAGGCCGGAGCGTTCGGCGAGCAGCAGCAGCTCGGTGTCGAAGAACCAGGCGTTGTCCTCGACCTCGTCCAGCAGCTGCCGCACCACCGACGCCCGGCCCGCCTTGAAGCCGCACTGGGCGTCGGAGAACTTGGCCGCCATGGTCGCCCGCAGCAGGAAGTTGTAGGTGCGGGAGATGAACTCCCGCTTGGGCCCGCGGACCACCGCGGAACCGCGGTGCAGCCGGCTGCCGATGGCGAGGTCGCTGTGGCCCGACAGCAGCGGCGCCACCAGCGGCAGGAACGCCTCCAGGCCGGTCGAGAGGTCCACGTCCATGTAGGCGACCACGTCGGCGTCACTGCTGCCCCAGACCTGGCGCAGCGCCCGGCCGCGGCCCTTCAGGTCCAGGTGGAAGGCGGTGACCTGCTCGATCTCGTCCGCGAGCGCCGTCGCGACCTCCCAGGTCCGGTCGGTGGAGGCGTTGTCGGCGATGGTGATCCGGTACGGGTAGGGGAAGGTCTCGCCGAGGTAGGCGTGCAGGCGGCGGACGCACCGCTCGAGCGTGTGCTCCTCGTTGTAGACCGGGACGACGACCTCGACCAGGCTCGTCCGGACCTTCTCCCCGGCTGGTTCGGTGTCGGCCAGGATGGCTGCGGGCTCTGTCATGGAAAGGAGATTCACAGCCGCTGATGGGCCCGGGATGATGGGAGCCTGAGAGCGGGCTGAAAAGCACGCGGCCCTGATGCCCGATCGACGTGGGGAGTTGGCGGATGGCGCAGGAGTGGGTGGAGTCCGATGTCGCGGTGGTCGGCGCGGGGCCGACCGGGCTGCTGCTGGCGGGTGACCTGGCCGCCGCCGGCCTGCGGGTGACGGTGCTGGAGAAGCGGGCCGCCGAGTCGAACCTGACCCGGGCGTTCGCGGTGCACGCGCGGACGCTGGAGCAGCTGGACGCGCGCGGCCTGGCCGACGAGCTGATCTCGACCGGTACGCCGGTCTCCTCGCTGCGGCTGTTCGGCCGGCTGCGGGTGGACCTCGGGGCGCTGCCCACGCGGTTCCCGTTCGTGCTCGTGACCCCCCAGTCGAACACCGAGCGGCTGCTCCAGGAGCGGGCGGTCAAGGCGGGCGCGACGATCGTGCGCGGCGCGGAGGTGGTCAACCTCCGGCAGGACCCGGCCGGGGTGCGGCTGCAGGCCCGCCAGGACGGCCGGGTCGCCGAGTACCGGGCGCAGTACGCGGTCGGCACGGACGGCGTCCACAGCACGGTCCGCGACCTGCTCGGGATCCCCTTCCCCGGCGAGTCGGTGGTGGAGTCGGTGATGCTCGCCGACGTGCGGCTGGAGCGGGAGCCGGAGGGCGTCCTGACGGCCAACGCCACGGAGGCGGGCTTCGCCTTCCTGGTGCCGTTCGGCGACGGCTGGTACCGGGTCATCGCCTGGGACCGCGAGCGCCGGCTGCCGGACGGCGCGCCGGTGGAGCTCCCCGAGCTCGCCGAGCTGGTCCGCACCGTGCTGGGCACCGACCACGGGCTGCACGACGCCCGCTGGATGTCGCGCTTCCACAGCGACGAGCGCCAGGTCCCGACCTACCGCTCGGGCCGGGTCTTCCTGGCCGGCGACGCGGCGCACTGCCACTCCCCGGCCGGCGGCCAGGGCATGAACACCGGCCTGCAGGACGCCGCCAACCTGAGCTGGAAGCTGGTCGCGGCGGTCCGCGGCTGGGCGCCGGACGCGCTGCTGGACACGTACCAGACGGAGCGCCACCCGGTCGGCCGGGCGGTGCTGCGCAGTTCCGGGGCGCTGATCCGGGTGGCGCTGGCGCAGTCGGCGCCGACCCGGGCGCTGCGGGCCGGGCTGTCGGCGGCCGCCGACCGGCTGGCGCCGCTGACCAGACTGGGCGCCAAGACGGTCTCCGGGATCGGCTTCTCGTACCCGGCGGAGCCGGAGGCGCACCCGCTGACCGGGCGTCGGATCCCCGACCTGCGGCTCGCGGTGGACGTGCCGGGCGGGCCGTCGCGGCTGTACGAGGCGCTCCGCTCGGGCCGTTCGGTGCTGGTCGGCCCGGACGAGCTGTCGGTCGCGGAACCGTGGGCGGACCGGGTGGTGACGGCCGCCCCGGAGAACCCGCACGGCAAGCTGCGCGACACCGTGCTGCTGGTGCGCCCGGACGGCTACGCGGCCTGGGCCGGGGTCGACCCCAGCCGGGCGGAACTGCGGACCGCCCTGACCCGCGTCCTCGGCCGGCCGGAGGACTAAACGGTTTCCGCCCGGGCCGTCCGCCGGTAATGGCGGGCGGCTTTGGCGCGGTTTCCGCAGGCGGCCATCGAACACCACCGGCGGCGGCCGTTCTGGGATGTGTCGAAAAAGTGCAGAATGCACTCCTCGTGCGCGCACCCGCGGATGCGGTGCGCCCCCTGCCGGAGCAGGTCGAGGTAATTGTCGGCAGCGAGCCAGGCGGCCGTCCACTGCGGGCCGTCGGTCTCGACCTGCTCGGCCGGGCCGCCGTCCGCGCCGAGGGTGCGGCGGATCCGGCCGTGTGCGAGGACCTCGTTGAGGGCCTCCGGCGCGGCCGGGCGGCCCTGCTCGCCGGCCAGCACCAGGCCGGCGACGGCGTCGCGCACGGTCCGCACGGCGGCAAGGGATGCCTGGTCGGCGGGGCAGCGGTCGGCCAGGCCGACGGAGGAGAGCCAGATCCGGTAGCCGTCGAGGTCGGTGAGCAGGTCCCTGGGTGCGACCGGGTTCCAGCGGGTGTTCAGCAGATCGAGGGCGAGCGGTTCGCCGATCAGCGGGCGCGGGTCGCGGGGGTCAGCCATGCGATCGAGTCTAACGCCGACTTCCATGTTTCCGGCGTGTTATTCACTGTATGAATCGGCGTCCATTCTGTTGATGAATTCCGCATCCACACTTGACTGTTCTTTAGGAACCAATTGCTGGCGCATGGGCCAATTCCTGTGAGTTCTCTGGGAAATTCGAGCAAGCGTTTTCGAACCCGGAACGCCCCACACCTCCGGAGGAGCCCGTGCGACCCCGCTCGCTCGCCCTTTCCGCGGCCATCGCCGTCCTGCCCCTGACCATGGTGTCCCTGGGTGTCACCACCGCTCAGGCCGCGCCGACCCCGAACGCCGCCCCCCGGGTGGCCCTGCCGAACACCGTGACCCCCGCGGTGGCCCGCTCCCACAAGCAGGGTGACGTTCCCGCCGCCCAGCAGCTCTCGGTGGCGGTCAGCCTGAAGCTGCGCAACACCGCCGACCTGGACCGCTTCCTGACGGCGCTCAGCACCCCGGGTGCGCCCGAGTACGGCCGCTACCTGACGCCGGCCCAGTTCAACGCCGCGTACGGCCCGACCCAGGCCGACGTGGACCAGGTCCGGGCGTACGCCGCGGCCCAGGGCCTGAAGGTGTCCTCGGTCAGCGCCAACCGCCAGGTGGTGAACCTGACCGGCACCGCCGCGCAGATCGCCCAGGCCTTCGGCACCCACGAGTCGACCTACACCGACCCGCAGCAGGGCAACCGCACCTTCTTCGCCAACGACGCCGCCGCCTCGATCCCGAGCGAGCTGTCGAACGTGGTCGGCGGCCTGGTCGGCCTGTCCAACCACACCGTGCGCACCACCCGGATCGCCAAGCCGAACGCGTCGACCCCCCACGCGACCCCGAGCGGCTTCGGCCCGGCCCAGTACGACGGCGCCTACAACCTGGGCAAGCTCGGCACCGACGGCACCGGCACCACGGTGGCGCTCTGGGAGTTCGACGGCTACTCGTCCACCAACCTGAAGACCTACGACAGCCAGTTCGCGCTGACCGGCCCCACGGTCTCCACCGTCTCGGTCGACGGCGCCAACTACGACTCGGCGCCCGGCGACGGCCAGGGCGAGGTCGAGCTGGACAGCGAGATCGTCCGCGGTGCGGCGCCCAAGGCCACCCAGCTGGTCTACGAGGCCCCGAACAGCGACCAGGGCGAGATCGACATGGCCGCCAAGATCGTGTCGGACAACCGGGTCTCGGTCGTCTCGATCTCCTGGGGCTCCTGCGAGCCGGACACCACCGCCTCCTCGATGACCGCGGTGAACAACTCCTTCAAGCAGGCCGCCGCCCAGGGCATCTCGATCTTCTCGGCCTCCGGCGACGACGGCTCCCGCGACTGCACCCGCTCGACCAGCGGCTCCACCGTCAAGGCGGTCGACTTCCCGGCCTCCAGCCCGTACAACACGGGTGTCGGCGGCACCAACCTCAAGGTCAGCGGCAACACCTACTCGTCCGAGAGCGCGTGGAGCACCGCAGGGGGCGGCACCTCCACGCAGTTCGCGAAGCCGAGCTGGCAGACCGGGACCGGCGTGACCGGCACCATGCGCACCGTCCCGGACGTGTCGTCCAACGCCGACCCGGCGAGCGGCTTCGCGATCTACACCGCGGGCGGCTGGCAGGTCTACGGCGGCACCTCGGCGGCCGCGCCGCTGTGGTCCGGCTACACCGCGCTGTACAACCAGAAGGCGAAGGCGGCCGGCAAGGCGGTCCTCGGCGAGGCCAACCCGAAGCTCTACTCGGTGGCCAACAGCTCCAGCTACTCGACGACGTTCCACGACGTCACCACCGGCAAGAACCAGGACTTCTCCACCAAGGCCGGCTACGACCAGGTCACCGGCTGGGGCACCCCGGTCGGCGACGCGCTCGCCAACGCGCTGCTCGGCACCGGCACGGGCACCGGCAACACGGTCACCGTCACCAACCCGGGCAGCCAGAACGGCACCACCGGCACGGCGGTCAGCCTGCAGGTCAGCGCCAGTGACAGCGGCTCCGGCCAGACCCTGACCTACAGCGCCTCGGGCCTGCCGACCGGCCTGTCGATCTCCTCGACCGGCAAGATCACCGGCACCCCGACCGCGGCCGGCACCTACACCGTCACGGTCACCGCCACCGACACCACCGGTGCCAGCGGCAGCGCCACCTTCACCTGGACCATCGGCGGCACCACCGGCTGCACCGCGGCCCAGCTGCTCGGCAACGCCGGCTTCGAGACCGGCAGCGCCGCCCCCTGGACCACCAGCAGCGGCGTCGTCGACAACAGCTCCTCCGAGGCCGCGCACTCCGGCTCCTGGAAGGCCTGGCTGAACGGCTACGGCTCCACCCACACCGACACCCTCTCCCAGACCGTCACCGTCCCGGCCGGCTGCAAGGCGACCTTCAGCTTCTGGCTGCACATCGACACCGCCGAGACCGGCTCGACCGCGTACGACAAGCTCACCGTGACCGCCAACGGCACCACGGTCGCCTCGTACTCCAACG
>NZ_JBHWBW010000034.1:8369-30534 GCF_042735675.1 Kitasatospora sp. NPDC059571 | reverse complement strand
GGCGCGCTGCGGGGCCACCCCCGGGGGGGTCGCCCCGGGGCGCCCGGCCGGGGCCCCGCGGGCGCGGCCCCCCCCCCCCCGCCGCCGGGCCCGGGGGGGCCGCCCCCTCTCGGTTGCCTTGCGGCGAGCCTGCCTGCGGCAGACCAGGGTCAGATCGTCACTTGACGATCTTGGTGACCTGGCCGGCGCCGACGGTGCGGCCACCCTCACGGATGGCGAACTTGAGGCCCTCCTCCATGGCGACGGGCTGGATCAGCGCGACGGTCATGGCGGTGTTGTCGCCCGGCATGACCATCTCGGTGCCCTCGGGGAGGGTCACGACGCCGGTCACGTCCGTGGTACGGAAGTAGAACTGCGGGCGGTAGTTGTTGAAGAACGGGGTGTGACGGCCACCCTCGTCCTTCGACAGGATGTAGGCCTGGGCCTCGAAGTCGGTGTGCGGCGTGACCGAACCCGGCTTGATGATGACCTGGCCGCGCTCGACGTCCTCGCGCTTGATGCCACGGAGGAGCAGACCGACGTTCTCACCGGCCTGGCCCTCGTCGAGCAGCTTGCGGAACATCTCGATACCGGTGACCGTGGTGGTGGTCTTGGTGGTCTTGATGCCGATGATGTCGACGGTCTCGTTGACCTTGAGGACACCGCGCTCGATGCGACCGGTGACGACGGTGCCACGACCGGTGATCGTGAAGACGTCCTCGATCGGCATCAGGAACGGGAGCTCGGTGGCACGGGCCGGGGTCGGGATCGACTCGTCGACGGCGTGCATGAGGCCGAGGAGCTTCTCGCCCCACTCCTTGTCGCCCTCGAGCGCCTTGAGCGCCGAGACGCGCACGACCGGCAGGTCGTCGCCCGGGAACTCGTACTCGGAGAGGAGCTCACGGACCTCGAGCTCGACGAGCTCCAGGATCTCCTCGTCGTCCACCATGTCGGCCTTGTTCAGGGCGACGACGATGTAGGGGACGCCGACCTGGCGGGCCAGGAGGACGTGCTCCTTGGTCTGCGGCATCGGGCCGTCGGTGGCGGCGACGACGAGGATCGCACCGTCCATCTGGGCCGCACCGGTGATCATGTTCTTGATGTAGTCCGCGTGACCCGGGCAGTCGACGTGGGCGTAGTGACGCGCCTCGGTCTGGTACTCGACGTGCGCGATGGAGATGGTGATACCGCGCTGCCGCTCCTCCGGCGCCTTGTCGATCTGGTCGAACGGCGTGAAGGGGTTGATGTCCGGGTACGCGTCGTGCAGCACCTTGGTGATGGCCGCGGTCAGCGTGGTCTTACCGTGGTCGATGTGACCGATGGTGCCGATGTTGACGTGGGGCTTCGTCCGCTCGAACTTCGCCTTCGCCACTGCAGTCCTCCTGAGGACAGTTCTGTACGCCGTACGACGTCAGTTGGTCTTTGATCGGGTTGGGAACGGGGCGCTGGTTGCGCCCCATGCCGTCCCGCGGGTGGGGTGCCGGGAGGCTCCCGGGGGAAATCCGTGGGGATTCCCCCCGGGTTGCCTCCTTCTAGCCTAAGGGTTCGGGTAAGTCCTGATTGTCAGGACTTACTCGCCCTTGGCCTTGGCGATGATGTCGTCCGCCACGTTCCGCGGAACCTCGGCGTACGAGTCGAACTGCATCGAGTAGCTTGCGCGACCAGAGGTCTTGCTGCGCAGGTCACCGACGTAGCCGAACATCTCGGAGAGCGGCACGAGCGCCTTGACGACGCGCGCACCGTGACGCTCCTCCATGGCCCGGATCTGGCCACGGCGGGAGTTGATGTCGCCGATCACGTCGCCCATGTAGTCCTCGGGCGTGGTGACCTCGACGGCCATCATCGGCTCGAGCAGAGCCGGGCCGGCCTTGCGAGCACCCTCCTTGAACGCCATGGAACCGGCGATCTTGAAGGCGAGCTCGGACGAGTCGACGTCGTGCGAGGCACCGTCGAGCAGGGTCACACGGACACCCTGGAGGGGGTAGCCCGCGAGGACACCGAACTCCATGGCCTCCTGGCAACCGGCGTCGACCGAGGGGATGTACTCCTTCGGCACGCGGCCACCGGTGACCTTGTTGACGAACTCGTAGCCCTCGCCGGACTCCAGCGGCTCGATCGCGATCTGGATCTTCGCGAACTGACCCGAACCACCGGTCTGCTTCTTGTGCGTGTAGTCGATGCGCTCGACGGCCTTGCGGATCGTCTCGCGGTACGCGACCTGCGGCTTGCCGACGTTGGCCTCGACCTTGAACTCACGGCGCATACGGTCGACGAGCACCTCGAGGTGCAGCTCGCCCATACCCGCGATGATGGTCTGGCCGGTCTCCTCGTCCGTGTTGACCTGGAAGGACGGGTCCTCCTCGGCGAGACGCTGGATGGCGACACCCAGCTTCTCCTGGTCACCCTTGGACTTGGGCTCGATCGCGACGCGGATGACCGGGGCCGGGAAGTCCATGGACTCCAGGATGACCGGCTGCTTCTCGTCGGACAGCGTCTCACCGGTGGTGGTCTGCTTCAGGCCCATGACGGCGATGATGTCGCCGGCGCCCACCGCGTCGATCTCCTAACGCTTGTTCGCGTGCATGCGGTAGATCTTGCCGATGCGCTCCTTCTTGCCCTTGACGGAGTTCAGCACCGAGGTGCCGGACTCCAGGCGGCCGGAGTACACGCGGACGAAGGTGAGCTTGCCCAGGTGCGGGTCAGACATGATCTTGAACGCCAGGGCGGCGAGGGGCTCGTCGTCCGAAGCCTGGCGGACGATCTTCTCCTCGTCGTTGCCCGGCTTGGTGCCCTCGATGCCCTCGATGTCGAGCGGCGACGGCAGGTACTTCACGACCGCGTCGAGCAGGGGCTGGACGCCCTTGTTCTTGAACGCGGAGCCGCAGAAGATCGGCGTGAAGGACGAGTCCAGGGTGCCCTTGCGGATCGCGGCGACCAGCAGCTCCTCGGGGATGTCCTCGCCCTCGAGGGCGAGCTCCATCACCTCGTCGCTGATGTTCGACACGGTGTCGATCAGCTGCTCGCGGTACTCGGCAGCCTTGTCGGCGAGGTCGGCCGGGATGTCGACGATGTCGTACATCTCGCCCTTGGTCGCCTCGGGCGACCAGACCAGGGCCTTCATCTTCACCAGGTCGACGACGCCGACGAAGTCGGACTCCGCGCCGATCGGGAGCTGCATGACCAGCGGGGTGGCGCCGAGGCGGTCCACGATGGTCTGCACGCAGAAGTAGAAGTCGGCGCCCGTGCGGTCCAGCTTGTTGATGAAGCAGATGCGCGGGACACCGTAGCGGTCAGCCTGCCGCCACACGGTCTCGGACTGGGGCTCGACGCCGGCGACGCCGTCGAACACCGTCACGCCACCGTCGAGCACGCGCAGCGAGCGCTCCACCTCGACGGTGAAGTCGACGTGGCCCGGGGTGTCGATGATGTTGATGGTGTTGTCAACGCCGTCGAGCGTCCAGTGACAGGTCGTCGCGGCCGACGTGATGGTGATGCCGCGCTCCTGCTCCTGCTCCATCCAGTCCATGGTGGCAGCGCCATCGTGGACCTCACCGATCTTGTACGAGACACCGGTGTAGAACAGGATCCGCTCGGTGGTGGTGGTCTTGCCCGCGTCGATGTGCGCCATGATCCCGATGTTGCGGACCTTGGCGAGGTCAAGGGAGGTTGCAGCCATGGTGGCTCGTTCTCTCTCTGTCTAGTGACGGGGTTGGGACTACCAGCGGTAGTGCGCGAAGGCCTTGTTGGACTCGGCCATCTTGTGGGTGTCCTCGCGGCGCTTCACGGAGGCGCCCAGACCGTTGCTGGCGTCCAGGATCTCGTTGAGCAGACGCTCGGTCATGGTCTTCTCGCGACGGGCGCGGGAGTAGCCGACCAGCCAGCGCAGCGCGAGGGTGTTGGCGCGGCCGGGCTTGACCTCGACCGGCACCTGGTAGGTGGCGCCACCGACACGGCGGGACTTGACCTCGAGGGTCGGCTTGACGTTCTCCAGGGCGCGCTTGAGCGCGACCACCGGGTCGGCGCCGGTCTTCTCGCGGACGCCCTCGAGGGCGCCGTACACGATGCGCTCGGCGGTGGAGCGCTTGCCGTGCAGCAGGATCTTGTTGACCAGCGAGGTCACCAGCGGGGAGCCGTAAACCGGGTCGATGATGACCGGGCGCTTCGGGGCGGGGCCCTTACGAGGCATTCTTACTTCTCCTTCTTGGCGCCGTAGCGGCTGCGGGCCTGCTTGCGGTTCTTGACACCCTGGGTGTCAAGCGAGCCGCGGATGATCTTGTAGCGGACACCAGGAAGGTCCTTCACACGACCACCGCGGACCAGCACGATGGAGTGCTCCTGCAGGTTGTGGCCCTCGCCCGGGATGTAAGCGGTGACCTCGATCCCGCTGGTGAGGCGCACACGGGCGACCTTACGAAGCGCCGAGTTCGGCTTCTTCGGGGTGGTCGTGTACACACGCGTGCAGACGCCACGACGCTGCGGCGAGCCCTTCAGGGCGGGCGTCTTGTTCTTCTCGACCTTGTCCTGCCGGCCCTTTCGGACCAGCTGCTGGATCGTAGGCACCGTTTCTCCGTTTTCTGTGTGCCAAGGCTGCGTAAAACTAACCTGTGGCGACCCCAACGCTCCGACCCACGCGGTCGGGTGTGTTGAGCCTCCTGGCGGAGGAATCACGGAATCCCATGAGCTAAGGACAGCGTCGGCGCTCGGACGGCGAGAGCGGGATCAGCGCTCTGCACGGCAGCCGGTCTGCTGGCACGCACAAGGACCCGGGGACACCCCAGGCACGGATCAGAGCGTACCTAGCGCATCGGCGGCGGTCAAAACAAATGCAACACCGCAGCTCACCCGGGATGGCGCGGAACCACCGCAACGGCCCGGACACCTCCGGCCGTCTTACCACACGGCAGGCAGGCCTGCCACTCGGCGGACCCGCCGTCCCGCCGCTCGGGACACCCCGCGGACGGCGCACGGAGCGCCGCGCGGACCGGCCCGGGTCAGCCGCCGGCCGCCATCGACAGGACCCCGAGCAGGAAGATCAGCGCCCAGCCGCCGATGGACAGCCAGCCGATCACCAGCCCGGCGGTGGCCATGCCGTCGCCGTCCTCGCGGGTCTCGCGCATCTGGCGCTTGGCGAGGTGGCCGGTCACCACCGCCGGGATGCCGAACATCCCGGCGCTCGGCAGGCAGAGCAGCCCCAGCACCAGCGAGGCGATCGCCATGCCGTTGGTGCGCGGCGGCGCGTACACCACCGGCGGCGGCAGGAAGGTCTGCGGCACGGCCACCGCCGGCGCGACCTGCGGGGTCGGCATCGGACCGGACGGCAGGTCCGAGACCAGGTGGGCGAGCTGACCGTAGGTCTGCGCCCGGTGCGCGGCGTCGAAGCGCTGCGAGTACTCCTCGGCCGTCAGCCGGCCCTCCGCGTACGCCGCCTTCAGCACGTCCACCGTCCGCTCCCGGTCGGCGTGCGCGGCCCGCATCGCGGACTGCGGCGACGGGGCCGGCTGCCACGGCTGCGCGCCGTACGGGTGCTGCGGCTGGTTGGGCTGCTGCCCCCACGGCTGAACGGCCATCCCGGCCACCTCCCGACGCCCCCGCGCGCCTCGCGCGCACTCGTGCCTACAGGATGCAGGACGACCGGGCGCCGCGAGTAGTTGCCCGGATGCGACGCGCGAATCCGTCCGCCGGGCCCTGCGGCATCATGGACGGGGTTCGGACGGCGAGGGTTGGAGAGCACGGTGGGCAGGCGCAGCGGCAGGGACGGGGAGGGTTCCGCGGTCGACGAGCTGCTGGCGCAGGCGGTGCAGCAGGTCGTGGCGGCCGGGGCGGACGGGCTGGACCGGGCGCTGGACGGCGGTGCCTCGCTGCTGGCGGCCTCCGCGGAGCGCTGGCCGGCGGTGAGCCGGGCCCTGCTGGGCCACTCCGATCGGACGGTCGGCCGGCTGTGGTCGGCCGGGTGGCGCCCGGCCGACCTGGTGCGCGTGGTGCGCCGCGCGCTGGGGCCGGTCCATCTGGCGCTGGCGGTGGACCTGATCGCGGCGGAGGGCCGGCGGCATCCGGCGGCGGCGCTCGACCGGCGCTGGCTGGAGCAGCTGCGGGAGCTGGCCGCCGAGGTGTGGTGGCAGGGCGACGACGGGTATCTGGCGGCGTTCGCGGACCGGCACCGGCTGGACCGGTTCGCGCTGGCGACCGCGGCGCTGGAGCTGCTCCGGGCGTGGTCGGTGCTGCCGCCGATCGCGCCGGTCGGCCCCGTCCCCGGGCGGTCGGCGGTGGCGGCGAACGTGCGGGTGGCCGGTGAGCCGCGGATGCTCGGCCGGATCCGGGCGCTGCTGGCGAAGGCCGAGTCGACGGATTTCCCGGAGGAGGCCGAGGCGCTGACCGCGAAGGCCCAGCAGCTGATGGCCCAGCACTCGATCGACGAGGCGCTGCTGGCGGCGGGTGCCCCGGCGAAGGACTCCCCCGCGGCGCTGCGGATCGGTGTCGACCAGCCGTACGAGAGCCCGAAGGCGATGCTGCTGGACGCGGTGGCGGCGGCGAACCGGTGCAAGGTGGTGTGGGCGAAGGAGTTCGGTTTCTGCACGATCGTCGGGTTCGACGCCGACCTGGACGCGGTGGAGCTGCTGTACACCTCGCTGCTGGTGCAGGCGACGGCGGCGATGAACCGGGCGGGCAGCCGGCGGCACCAGGACGGGGCGCCGCGGACGAAGGCCTTCCGGCAGTCGTTCCTGGTCTCCTACGCTGCGCGGATCCGGGAGCGCCTGGCCGAGGCGACCGAGCGGGTGACCGCGGACGCGGCGGCCGGGCGGCATCTGCGGGAGGACGGCACGGCGGAGGTGTCGGTGCCCGACGAGCGGTTGCTGCCGGCGCTGGCGGCCCGGGAGCAGGCGGTGGACGACACGGTGGGCAGGATGTTCCCGAAGCTGGTGTCGCAGCGGGTGCGGGTGAGCGACGGTGAGGGCTGGGTGGCCGGCCGGGCCGCCGCGGACCGTGCGGCGCTGAACGGCGGGGCGGGTGAGATCCGGCGCTGAGGCCGGGCGGACGGGAGGGGCGGGGCTGTGGAGGAGTACCGGGACCGGGTGCGCGGTGCGCTGCTGGGCGGGGCGGTCGGGGATGCGCTGGGCTGGCCGGTGGAGTTCCACCGGCTGGACGAGATCCGGGCGCGGTTCGGCCCGGCGGGGGTGACCGGGCTGCCGGGCCGGTCCGGGGCGGAGGGCGACCAGGTCACCGACGACACCCAGATGACGCTGTTCACGGCGGAGGGGCTGCTGCGGGGCGGGACCCCTGCGGCGGTGCACGCGGCGTACCGGCGGTGGCTGCTGACGCAGCGTCTGCCGGGACCGGGGCGGGAGCCGGACGGCTGGCTGCTGGGCCGGGAGTTCCTGTACGCGTCGCGGGCGCCGGGCAACGCCTGTGTGAGCGGCATCGCGGGGTATCCGCGGTACACGCCGGCGGCGCCGTTCGGGACGGCAGGGCCGGTGAACCCGAATTCCAAGGGCTGCGGCACGGTGATGCGCTCGGCGCCGTTCGGCCTGCTGGGGCTGGGTGCGGACGGGGCGTTCCGGCTCGCCGCGGAGTGTGCGCAGCTGACCCACGGGCATCCGACCGGGTATCTGGCGGCGGGTGCGTTCGCGGCGCTGGTGGAGCGGGTGGCGGCCGGGGTGCCGCTGCCGGCGGCGGTGGACGCGGTGATCGATCAGACGGCGGCGCAGCCGGGCGGCGGGGAGACGGTGGCGGCGCTGCGCCGGGCGGTGCGGGTGGCCGGTGAGGGTGCCCCGTCGGCGGAGGCGGTGGAGCGGGTCGGGCTGGGCTGGATCGCGGAGGAGTGCCTGGCGATCGCGGTGTACTGCGCGCTGGCGGCCGGTCCGCGGGAGGCGCTGCTGCTGTCGGTGAACCACTCCGGGGACAGTGACTCGACGGGTGCGGTCTGCGGCAACCTGGTCGGGGCGGCGTACGGTCTGGGGGCGCTGCCGGCCGAGTGGACGGGCGGGGTGGAGGGCCGGGAGGTGCTGCTGCAGGTGGCGGACGACCTGGTGGCGGCCGCGGCGGGCGACCGGGCGGCGCTCGGCGACCGGTACCCGGTGTCGGCGTGAGCGGGGGCGGCGGGCCGGGGGTGGCCGAGGAGGCGGTGGCGGCGCGGGCGCCGGGGCTGGTGAGCCTGTACAAGAGCGCGCGGGGCGGGGTCGCACGGGCCGGTCTGGCGGGGGTGCGGGCCGCGGTGTACCTGGTGCTGGACCGGTCGGGGTCGATGCGGCCGTTCTACCGGGACGGTACGGTGCAGCACTTCGCGGAGCAGGTGCTGGCGCTGTCGGCGCACCTGGACGACGACGGCCGGGTGCCGGTGGTGTTCTTCTCCACGGCGGTGGACGGGGTGGCGGAGCTGTCACTGGACGGCTACCGGGGCCGGGTGGCCGAACTGCACGAGGCGCTGGGGCACATGGGTCGGACCAACTACCACCTGGCGATGAAGGCGGTGATCCGGCACTACCTGATGTCGGGTGCCTCCGATCCGGCGCTGGTGGTGTTCCAGACGGACGGTGGGCCGACCTCGCGCGGTGCGGCGAAGGAGCTGCTGTGCATGGCGGCCGAGTTGCCGATGTTCTGGCAGTTCGTCGGGTTCGGCGATCCGGGTGACACCGAGTTCGCCTTCCTGCACCGCCTGGACGAACTCCCGGCGCCGCAGCACCGGCCGGTCGACAACGCGGGCTTCTTCCCGGCGGGCGGCGATCCGCGCCGGGTCGCGGACGGCGAGCTGTACGACCGGCTGCTGGAGGGGTTCGGGCCGTGGCTGGCGGAGGCCCGGGCGGCGGGGGTGCTGCCCGCCGCCGGGTGAGCGGCGGTCAGTCCCAGAGGGCGCCGAGGGCGAGGAGTTCGTCGCGGTACTCGATGCGGTCGGTCCAGGCGGCGGGCCAGGCGGCCGCGCCGTGCCGGGCGCCGGCGAAGGCGCCGGTGAGGCAGGCGATGGAGTCGGAGTCGCCGCTGGAGTAGGCGGCGCGGCGGACCGCGGCGACGGGGTCGTCGGGGAGCAGGAGAAAGCACAGCAGGGCGGTGGCGAAGGCCTCTTCGGCGATCCAGCCCTGGCCGGTGATCTCGCAGGGGTCGGCGTCGGCGGAGACCCGGGCGAGGGCGGCGTCGAGGCGGTCGAGGACGAACAGGCACTCGTCCCAGCCGCGGGTGATGAACGACTCCGGGGTGCGGTCCTGGGCGTGGGCGGCGAGGTCGCCGAGCCAGAACTCGTCGTAGCGGGTGCGGTTGTCGTGGGCGTACTGCCGCAGCCGGGCGGGGAGTTCGGCGGGCTGGGTGCCGTCGGCGAGGAGTCGGACGGTGTACGCGGTGAGGTCGCTGGCGGCGAGGGCGGTCGGGTGGCCGTGGGTGAGTCCGGACTGGAGCTGGGCGGCGCCGGACATCTGGCGCAGGGTCAGGTCGCGGACCAGGCCGAGCGGGGCGACCCGCATGTTGGCGCCGCAGCCCTTGGAGCCGGTGTCGCTCGCCTCCTGCCAGCGGCGTTCGGTCCTGCTGAGGCGCCAGCAGGAGCGGAGGCAGGTCTGCCCGGGGGCGCGGTTGTTGGACGGGGAGCGCCACCAGTCGACGAACTCCTCGCGCAGCGGCCGTTCCAGGCGCAGCGGGGTGAGCGGGCCGCGCTCCAGGGCGGTGCGCAGGCCGCGGGCCAGGGCCAGTGTCATCTGGGTGTCGTCGGTGACCAGGGCCGGTTCGGGGAGGGGCAGTTCGCGCCACTCGGGGCAGTACGCCGCGATGTGCTCGATCTCCTCGAACTCCGTGGGGTGGCCGAGGGCGTCGCCGATGGCCAGGCCCAGCAGTGCCCCGGTCGCCGCGCCCACGGCCCCCTCCTCAGATCTCGACGTGCAGGCTGTCGAGTCCGCGGATGACGTAGCCGGGCCGCCAGGCGGGCTCGCGGACGAGCCGCAGGCCGGGTGCGCGGCGCAGCAGGGCTCCGTAGGACTCGGTGAGTTCCATTCTGGCGAGCGGTGCGCCGAGGCAGAAGTGAATTCCGGCGCCGAAGGTGATGTGCGGGTTGTCGGTGCGGGCGACGTCGAGCCGGTCGGGGTCGGTGAAGCGGGCGGGGTCGCGGTTGGCGGAGCCGAAGAGCAGGGCGATCTCGGCGCCGCGGGGGACGGTGGTGCCGGCCACCTCGATGTCGTCCAGGACCCAGCGTTCGAACATCTGGAGCGGGGTGTCCCAGCGCATCAGTTCCTCGACGGCGGTGGGCAGGAGTTCGTCCACCGAGGCGCGGAGCCTGGCGAGTTCGCCGGGGTTGCGGAAGAGCGCCCACCAGCCGTTGCCGGTGGTGTTGACGGTGGCCTCGTGTCCGGCGTTGAGCAGCAGGACGCAGGTGGAGACGGTCTCCTGCTCGCTGAGCACGTCGCCGTCCTCGCTGACCAGGGCGAGCGCGCTGATGAGGTCGTCGCCGGGGTCGGTGCGGCGGGTGCGGATGAGGGCGCGCAGGTAGTCGGAGAACTCGGTGCTGGCGCGGACGGCGCGCTGCGCGGTCTCCTCGCCGGGGTTGAGTTCGAACATGCCGGTGATGTCGGCGGACCAGGGGCGCAGCAGGTGGCGGTCACTCTCGGGGACGCCGAGCATCTCGGCGATGACGGCGACGGGGAGCGGTTCGGCGACGCGGGCGATCAGGTCGCCGCCGCCGTCCGCGAGCAGGCCGGTGACCAGGTCGTCGGCGAGCCGGGCGACGGTGGGGCGCAGCGACTCGACCATGCGCGGGGTGAAGGCCTTGGCGACCAGGCGGCGGATCCTGGTGTGGTCGGGGGCCTCCAGGTCGAGCAGGCCGTGGTCGTTGAGGGTGTGGAACGGCTCGTGGGCGGGGTCGGGCTCCGGGCGGCCGAACTCCTGGTGGGTGAAGCGGTGGGTGTAGGTGCGGCCGAGCCGCCGGTCGCGCAGCAGGGCGGAGACGTCGGCGTGGCGGGAGACCAGCCACTGGCCGCTGGGCTCGTAGTAGTGGACGGGGGCCTTCTCCCGCAGTTCGGCGTAGGCCTCGTACGGGTGGGCGACGAAGGCGGGCGACCACGGGTCGAAGGCTGCGGCCATGGGCGGTTCTCCCTGCTGCTCGGGGCGCTGCCATGCTACGCGGCGCCCCGAGCGGGGGTCAGTCCCGGCTGGCGGCGATGATCCGGCGGACGAGGGCGGGCAGTGCGGTGGAGATGGGTTCGCGGATGACCTCGGCGGCCTCGTCGTCGTACGGGGTCGGCTCGGCGTTGACGATCACCAGTCGGGCGCCGGCGTCGAGGGCGAGCCGGACGAGTCCGGCGGCCGGGTGGACCTGGAGCAGGGTGCCGACGGCGAGGAAGAGGTCGCAGTTGTTGGCGACGGCCTCGGCGCGGCCGAGGACGACCGGGTCGAGGTTCTCGCCGAACATGACGGTGCAGGGCTTGAGGACGCCGCCGCAGGCGAGGCAGGCGGGGTCGGGTTCGCCGGCGGCGACCCGGTCCAGGGCCTCGCTCATCGGGGTGCGGACGCGGCAGCGCACGCACTGCACGCGCTGGGCGGTGCCGTGGAGTTCGAACACCTTGCGGTCGGGGAGGCCGGAGCGCTGGTGAAGGCCGTCGACGTTCTGCGTCAGCACCCGCACGGGCAGGCCGCTGCGCTCCAGGTCGACGAGGGCGAGGTGGCCCGGGTTGGGTTCGGCGGCGGCCGCGCCGACGTCGCGGCGCAGCAGCCAGGAGCGCCGCCGGATGTCGGGGTCGGCGAGGTAGGGGCCGATGGTGACCAGGTCCTGGGCGGCGGGGTCGCGCTGCCACAGGCCCTTCGGGCCGCGGTAGTCGGGGATGCCGGAGTCGGTGGAGATGCCCGCGCCGGTCAGGACGGCGATCAGGGGCCGGGTGCTGCTCACGCCCGCCGACGTTACGGTGCGGGTGGCGGGGCCGCGAGCGGATTTCCCGGGCCGGGCCGGCCCCGCGGCGGCCGCAGCCGGATCGTTCCGCGGGCGCTGCGGCGTTCGAAGAGGCTCTCGTCGACCGGGCGGCGCTGCGGCGGGGCGAGGGCGGGCAGCCGGATGACGTCGCGCCCGTCGAGTGCGCCGGCCCAGGCGGCGAGGTCGGGCCGGGTGCCGTAGGCGCCGGCGGCCTGCTGCCAGAGCCTTCGCACCGCCGCCGTCTGGCGGTCGGTCAGGATGCCGGGCAGGAGGTCGAGCGGTGCGCCGGGCGCGAGGTAGGCGTCCTGGGCGAGGACCCGGCCGACGACCAGGGCGGCCTTGTAGCGGTCGCTGTCCACGGTGGCGTGGCTGCCGTACGGGGAGAGCGGGTCGCCCCAGTCGGGGGTGTCGGCCTGGTCCAGGACGGGGTGGGCGCCGGCCCGCCGGATGCCGTCGCAGTCCAGCAGGAAGACCGCGGGTTCGGGGGCGACCGTCCACAGGATGTTGGCCTGCGACAGGTCGCCGATCACCAGGCCGTAGCGGTGCAGGTCGGCGATCAGGTGGACGGTGAGCCGGACGAGATCCAGGCGCTGGGCGGGGTCCGGGCGGACGACGCCGCCGGTCGCGGGCTTCACGGGGTGGAGCAGGTACTGCAGTTCGGTGAGCCGGAAGGCGCCGGCGGCCGTCCGCCAGCGCATGGTGTCGGGCGCCGCGTGCATCAGGAAGCCCGCGCAGCGGCCCTCGGCGACCACCCGGCACAGCGGCCAGGCGGTGCGGTGGTCGAGGGCGCGGCGCTCGGTCTCGCCCAGTGCGCGGCGCAGCGCCACCAGGTCGGCCAGCGCGCCGGCGTCGACCCCGGCCGGGTCGAGGTACTCCTTGAACAGCAGCCCGGAGCCGCCCGCGAGGCGGTGGATGCGGCCCTGGCCGCCGGCGCCGACGATGCCGTCGAGCACCAGGGCTGCCCGGTCGGCGTCGCTCCCGCCGGCGACGGCGGACGCCACGGCCGCGCTCACGGCGCTCCCTCCCAGAGGCAGACCGCGGTGCGGTCGTCGTCGTACGTCCGGGCCCTGATCTGGGCCTGCCAGAGGAACTCGGCGAGGCCGGGGACGCTGCCGCGGCCCCACTGCTCGGCGAGGAAGCGCTGCACGTCGCGCTCCCTGGCGAGCGGTCCGGCGAGGCCGTCGGTGCAGAGCACCAGGACGTCGCCGGGGGCGCCGTCGGTGATCAGCCGGATCCGCGGCATGCCGGGGTTGACCGGCAGGGCCTCGGTGCTGGTGTCCAGGACGGGTCCGGCGCCGGGGGCGCCGTCGAGCGAGGCCCAGGCGCCGGCCCGCAGCCGGAACAGGCCGCCGTCGCCGACCGCGAAGAAGCCGCGGGCGTGCACCTGCGGGTCGGTGGGGACCAGCAGGGCCCGCAGGGTGGTGGCGTAGTCGGCGGGTGCGTGGCCGGCGTTCGCGGCCTCGTCGGCGAGGCGTTCGGCCACCCGGCCGAGTGCCATGCCGGCGATGTGGTTGAAGCCGTCGCGGTCGCCGGCGGCGAGGGCGGCGGCGAGCAGTTCGGCGTTCGGCCGCAGTGCGCCGGCCAGCAGTCGGCAGGCGCCGGCCGACCCGCGGTGGGCGAACCTGGCGGACCCGACGCCGTCGGCCGCCACCAGCAGGGCGAGTTCGCCGATTCCGGCGAGGAGCACGGTGTCCTGGCGGTGCTCGCGGTGGTAGCGGTGGGCGTCGCCGCGCACGGACGCGGCCCGGACGGTCGCCGCGCCGACCGTGCCGCCGTCGACGACGGTGTCCGGGACCTGGGTGCCGAAGGGGTCGGGCCCGGCGTCGGTGAGCGGCCCCGGTTCGGGGGCGTAGGCGGGTGCCCGGCGGCCGGTGTGCGGTGCGGGGCCCGGGGCCTCGGGCGGCTGGGGGAGCCGGACCGCGGGCTCGGGCCGGTGCGGCGGCTGGGTCTTGGCGAGCACCACCCCGTGCGGTCGCGCGCCGGGCGGGAGGTAGGCGTGCTCCGGGGCGGGGAGCAGCACGGTGGCCTCCGACACGGCGGGCGGCCCGTACCCCGGCCGGTCGGGCGGTTCCTCGCGCAGCGGCAGGTCGTTCCAGTGCTGGGTGCGCACCGGCGGGAGGAAGTCCCCGGGCAGCCCGTCGTACGGGTCCCGGTAGACCGAGCCGTGGGAGTGTTCCTCGTTCATCCGGCGGTCCGTCCCGTTCAGAGCTTGTCGAGGGAGACGCTGGTGAAGCCGGGCACGGTGTCGTCGACCTGCAGGCTCATGCCGGCGCCGGCCCTGGCCCCGCTGACCGACCGGACGATGGAGCGGGTGAGGCTGCCGGCGAATTCCTTGAGGGCCTCGGCCGGGCCGACGCTGTCGTCGCGCTGCATGAACGCCTTGAAGGTGGCGACGTGGCTGATGACGCCCTTGTCCGCGGTGCCGATGCCGAAGGCGATGACGTGCGGACGGTAGGCGGAGCCGAGCAGGTTGTCGTAGGCGATCTCCCAGTCCGAGTCGGTGGGCACGCCGTCGGAGAGGAAGAACACCACCGGCCGGTAGACGTCGTGGCCCTCGGCCTTGAGGGCGGGCACATCCCGTTCGACGGCCTGGCGCAGCACCTCGAACGCGCAGCCGAAGGAGGTGAAGCCGCCGGCCTCCAGCTTGGGCAGCTCACTGATCTCGCCGAGGTCGACCAGCGGCTGCAACTCCTTGGCGTCGCTGGAGAATCCGATCAGGGAGAAGCGCGCCTTGTCGGCGATCGTCGGGTTGGTGCTGATCTCGTGGTGGAGGGCGACCAGGGCGTCGTTGAGGACGTCGATGTCGGCGGCCATCGATCCCGACTCGTCGCACACCATGTAGAAGGGGAGGATCTGCACTGCGGTGTCTCCAGGGGTTCTCAGCGGGTGTAGAAGTAGATCTCCAGTGACGCGTGCCCGGGGTTGTCCTCCAGCGAGATGAAGTCCCGCGTGGTGGTGTCGTGGAACATCTCGGGCCGGGCCCGGTCCAGCACGGCGTTCACGGTGTGCGCGTAGGCCTGCCCGGCCGCCGGGTCGCGGTTGCTGCCGAAGGTGAGGACGACCGCCGCCTGCCGGTCGCGGTACGGCTCGGTCTCGGCGCGGACCTGGTCGGCGGCCCGGTCCCCGTCGCCGGAGACCTGGATGACCACCGGGTCGTGCTCGACGCCGCGCGGGCCGGTGCTGCTCGGCGACGGTGCGGGGCTCGGGCTCTGCCCGGTGGCGCTCGCCGAGGGGCCCGCGGCGGGTCCGGCGGTGCCGGCGGCGGCGAGCGGGTCGCCCTGGTCGCCCATCGCGACCAGCGCGAGGACGAGCAGCATGTCGGCGAAGAGCCAGCCGGCCAGTGGCAGTCCGGTCGGTGCCGGCCGCCGCTGCGCGGTGCGGCGCCTCACCGGGACGCCTGCCGGGCGGGTGCCGGGGTGAGGTCGAGGGTCGAGGTGCCGGGCGCTGCCGCGGGTGCGCCGGGGTGCTCGCGGGCCTCGGCGGTGTCCGGGGCGGGCGTGCGGGTGTCCGGTCCGGCCGACGGCGCGGCTGTCGCGGCTGTCGCGGCGCCGGCGAGGAGGCCGGCCACCTCGGCGGCGACCCCGCGGGAGGCGTCGTCCGCGTGGCGGGCGGCGGCGAGCGCCGCGTCGGCGGCCCGTGCGACGTGGTCGCCGAGTGCGGCGACGCGCAGGACGACGTCGTCGAGGCGTTGCACCATCCGTCCGGTGACGTCCGCGGCCAGTTCGGTGCCGGTGGTGAAGCCGCGCTGCGCGGCGGCGAGTTCCAGGACGGATTCCTCCACCCGCAGGGCCGCGGCGGCCAGTTCGGCGCTGACCCCTTCGGTGGAGGTGCGCACGGCCTCGGCGGCGTCGGTCATCCGGCGTCCGCCGCGGTCGACCAGGCCGTCGGTGGCGGTCGAGGCGTCGCGCACCGTCTCCACCAGCCGGTCGGCGCCCGCGGCGACCGCCTGCTCGACCCGTCCGGCGGCCCGCTCCACCCCGTCCACGGCCGTCCGCAGCGGGTCCACCGAAGCCTTCACCGCGGCGAGTTGGCCGTCCGCGGCGGCCACCGCGGTCCGTACCGTGTCGGCGGCCCGGGAGAGGTCGCGCTGGGTGTCGGCTGCCTCGTCGAGCAGCCGGGCCAGGGTCTGTGCGGCGCCGGTGAGTTCGGCGGCGAAGCGCTGCGGCGAGGCGCGCCGGTGGTCGTGCAGCGCGGCCTGCGCCCGGGTCAGCAGCGGGGCGAGCTCGGCCAGCAGCTCCTCCCCCGCGCGGGCGGCCTCGGCCTCGCGGCGGGCCACCGCGGCCCGGCGCAGCCCGTGCACGAGGGAGAGCACGAGCAGCAGGGCGATGACGGCGCTGGCCCCGGCGGCCACGTGCCCGAAGGTCGCCCAGCCGCCGAGCCGGCCGTCGAAGCCGGTCTGCCAGAGCTGGAGGAAGGGCCGCCCCGCCTGGCTCGCGTCGGTGCCGATGAGGGCCTGGTAGGCGCTGGTGGCCCGCATCAGACCGAACCAGGTGACCAGCAGCGGCACGAACACCAGGGCGCCGATGCCCACCTCTACCAGCGCCCAGGCGCGCGCCTCGCGGACGGGCAGGCCGGCCGCGGGCACGCTCTCCGGGCGGACGAAGGCGTGCAGCAGGTCGAGCTCGGCCCAGGGCCCCGGGTCGCCGTGGCCCTCCAGGGCGCGGGCGAGCGCCTCCAGTTCGTCGCGGCGGCCCGCCAGGCCGGGCCGGGCTGCGGCCCGCTGCAGGCCTCCGGCGATCTCGGCCCGGTCGAGCAGCACGCCGACGACCATGAACACCGCTCCTTCTCGATTCGGCCGGCGGCGATCAGTGGACCGGTGGCGGACCGGTCGGGCGCGGCGGCAGGAATGACGGCGGAAGGGGGCTCGGAATCGGCCGGTCGTCCGGCACGGCTCCCCCCGCCTGCGCCCGCAGCGTAGCGCACCCGGAGGGGCCGGACACCGCCTCCGGGACAATCGCACCCGCGCCGTGATATTCCCAACCGCCGTACTGCACAAGCAATCTGACATGTACTCAGATAGCGGGAGGGGTGGCGGACCGGACCCGGGCCCGGTCCGTCCTCAGTCCTCCACGAAGCGCACCACGGCCTGCGCCGCCGCTCCCGTCCCGGTGGTGTACGAGACGTGCTCACCCACCTCGGCCCAGAGCAGCGCCCGCCCCAACGGCGTGTCCGGGGAGATCCGTTCGGCCCCCTCGACGGGCAGCGCCGCCACCGCGCACCGCACCACCCCGTCGCCGCCCTCGTACTCCAGGCCCACCACGCTGCCCGGCACCACCACGCCCGGGCCGCCGGGCCGCGGCTCGGGGACGACGTGCGCGAGATACGCCCGCAGGAAGTCCCGGCGGCCCTCCCGGCGCTGCCGGTCCGGCTCGGACTCGGTCCCGTCCGGCGGCCCTTCGGCCAGGGCGTCCAGCTCCTGCCGGGCCCGGCGGTGGGACGCCTCCGACACCGCCGAGACCGGGAACGCTCCCGGACCGGCGCCGGGCTGCCCGCCCTCGGCCCCGTCGACACCCGCAGCACCGGGGGCCGGGGACGGCACGGCCCGGACCGCGGTCGGCGCCGGCCGTACGGCGGGCCCGGCGGCCGGGCGCACCGGGGTGATCCCCAGGGCGTCGAGCTCCTTCCACAGCGGGCGCAGCGCACGGTCCGGGTCGAGGAAGAACCGACTGCCCCTGATCCGTACGAACGTCCAGCCGACCCGCTCCAGTTCGCGCTGGCGTGCGGCGTCCGCGTCGGCGTTCTCCTCGTTGTGGAAGGCGTCGCCGTCGCACTCCACCGCGAGGCGCCGGGTGCCGCCCTCGACCACCAGGTCGATCCGGTAGCGGCCCGCCGGGTACTGCGGGCGCACCCGGAAGCCGCGGTCGCGGAGCGCGAGGAACACCCGCTGCTCGAAGAGGCTGTCGAAGGCCTCGTGCGGCACGTCCGGCTGCACCCCGTCCAGGCCGAGCCCGTCCTGCTCCTCGGCGGGCCGGGTGCAGTGGTCGAGGTACCGGCGGCGCAGGTCGGTCGGACCGAGCTCGGTCGGGGCGAAGCTGTGGAACAGCCAGACCTGGTCCCGGGCGCGGGAGGCCGCGACGTTGATCCGCTGCTGGTACGACTCGCCGCTGAACGCGCCGATCCGGCGCGGCCCGTCCGGACCGGTCGGGCTCACCACCATCGCGATGAACACCACGTCGCGCTCGTCGCCCTGGAAGTCCTCGGCGTCGCCGACCCTGATCCGGCGGCGCTGCCACTCGTCCATCGGCAGCCGTTCGGCGAGCAGGTCCTCGATGAGCCGGCGCTGCGCGGCGCCGAGCATGGTGATCACGCCCATGCTGCGGTCCTGGTAGGCCGGGTCCGCGCAGCAGGCGGCCAGCTGCTCGACCAGCCGCTCCGCCTCCGGCACGTTGACCTGGCGCTGTCCGGAGCCCTCGACGAAGCCCTCCGGGACGTACACCGTGCGGATCGGCGGCAGCCGGTCCGCACCGTACTGGCGCAGCGGCTGCAGCCTTCCGTGGTAGGCGAGTTCGTTGGAGAACCCGATGATCTCCGGCATGCACCGGAAGTGCTCCTGGAGCATCAGGCGGCCGCGGCCGCCGGCGAGCACCGAGGCGATGTCGAAGAAGCTCGCGGTGGGGCCGAAGAGGTTGCGGCGGACGGCGGGCAGGGCGTCCAGCATCCGGTTCTGGAGCTGGAAGAGCTGCTCGTGGTCGATGCCGACGTTGGCGGGGCTGACCTGCTTGTCGTCGCCGACCACCACGATCTTGCGGCCGAGCCAGGCCAGCAGCATCGCCTCCGGACCGGACTGGCTGGCCTCGTCGATGATCACCACGTCGAAGCGGCCGGGCACGTCCATCGGCACGGTCGCGGTGACCTGGTAGAACGGCATGATCCAGGCGGGCACGGCGCCCTGGCACTCGCGCAGGCTCTCGGCCGCCTGCGCCCGGTAGCGGTGCGCGTACCGCCCGGTGCCCTTGCCCAGCCGGCCGACGCTCTGCTGGTAGGAGGCCAGGGCGACCGCCTCGGTGTCGGTGAGGCGTTCCAGGCAGCCGTGCCAGGAGCGGTCGGCGGCCAGTTTCTCCAGGGCGATCCGGATCGTGGCGTCCGCCTCGGCGAGCAGCGCCCGCTGCTTCTCCTCGGCGGCCGGGTCGGTGAGTTCGCGCATCCGGGCCGACCAGGCGGACCAGGCCCAGGCCTGCTCGAACTCGGCGAGCCGGACGTCCCATTCGGCGAGGTCCGGGGTGTCCGCCAGCCGCTGCGCCAGCTTGGGCAGCACCGCGGCGACCGGTCCGCGGGCCTGCCGGTACGCGGTCTTGCGCTCCAGGCAGCCGCGCAGCACGGCGAGTTCGCGGCCGAGCCGCTCGTAGCCCGCGACGTCCCGCGCGGTGACCGCCGCCAGCATCGGGCCCAGCAGCGCGGGGGCGCCGTCCGGGCGGTCCGCCCAGGCCAGCAGGGTGCGTTCGGCGTCCGCGAGCAGGGCGCGCGGCTGCTCGGCGGCGCGCAGCGCGGCCCGGGCGGCGAGCAGATCGCCGACGGTGGCGCAGGTCTCCGGCCGGTGCCAGGCCTCGACGACCAGCCCGGGGACGGCGGCAAGCGCGGCGAGCAGGTCGCCGCGGCGGTCGCAGAGCTCGACCAGGCGCTGCAGGACGGCGCCGTCGGCCTCCAGCGCGGCCAGCCGGCGGGGAGCGGACTGCCAGGCCTCGGCCACGCCGTTCCAGTCCAGCTCCACCTGCTGGAGGTGCCGTTCCAGCTCGATCCGCTGCCGGACCAGCTCGGCGGCCGGGGCCCGGTCGGCGGGTGCACCGTTGACCCGCACGGTCTCCGGGAAGCCGCCGACGGCCTTGCGCAGCCTGCTCCGGGTGCCGAGCGGGCCGCGCAGCCGCTCGCCGCGGCCGAGGCCGTCCGCGAGCGTGCCGGCCAGGCCGAGCGCGGTCTGCAGATCGTGGCCGTCGAGGCCGGTGACCAGGGTGTCCCCCAGGGCGTCGGCGGCGGCCCGGGCGGCGGCGAGGGCGCGCCCGGTCTGCTCGTGGCGGGCCCGCAACTGCCACTGCTCGCCGGTCAGAGCCTCGGCGTACAGGGCCGCCGCCCAGTCGGGGAGCCGGGCCCCGGCGCCGGTCACCGCGGCGCGGTACGCGGCGAGGGCGCCGGCCACGGCCTCCTGGGCGGGCCCGTCGAGCTGGGCGACCAGGGCGTCGAGCCGCTGGGCCTGCTCGTCGTCGCGCTGCCGTGCCAGTCCGTCCTCGGCCGCCTCGACGGCGGCGACGGCGCGGGCGAACGCGGCCGGAGCCGGCAGTTCGCTCTCGCCGGGCAGCGCCTCGACCGCGGCGACGGCCGCACGGTCGGCCCCGCGGTAGGCGCGGGACGCGGTGAGCAGGGCAAAGGCCGCGGCCTTGTCGAGCTGCGGCTGCTCGGTGGGGACGGCGCCGAGCCAGCCGAGCGCCGCCCGGTCCTCGGCGAGCCGCCGGGCGATCTCCTGCAGGGTGCCGCAGTAGTCGCCGACGCCGGCGGGGTGCCGGTAGGTCTCCTGCTCGCGCAGTGCCCGCAGTTCCGCCAGGGCCCGCGCCCGGGCCTCGCGTGCGGCGTGCAGCCGGCGTTCGGTCGCGGCGATCCGCCGCTCGTAGTCGCGGCGGTCGTAGCCGCCCTGCCGCTCCAGGATCGCCGAGACCGAGCCGCGCAGCTCCTGCTGGGCGGCCAGGCCCTCGTCGGTGCGGCTGACGCACAGTTCCCGGATGCTGCGCGGCAGTTTGTCCTTCAGCACCTTCAGGGCGCGGGCGGTGTGACTGGTGATCAGCACCCGCTGCCCGTGCGCCAGCAGGTCGGTGACCAGGTTGGCGATGGTGTGCGTCTTGCCGGTGCCGGGCGGGCCCTGGACGACGACCAGCCGGCTGTCGCGCAGCCGCTCGGCGATGGTGCGCTGCTCCTCGTTGGACGGCAGCGAGAAGTACGTCTCGGCGGGCGGCGCCGGGACCGCGCTCCCGTCCGCAGGTGTGTCCGCGGCGGCGGGGGCGGTGCGTTCGTCGCCGGCGATGAAGCGGAGCAGCTCGGTGGGTTCGGTGCCCTGCTCCAGGGCCCGGGCTATGCCGTGCAGCGACTCGATGCCGGTGCGGCGGCTGCGCTCGCGCAGCAGCAGGGCGGGGGCGAAGGCGACCGTCGGCGAGGCGGTCCCGGCGGCCCGCTGCGGGGCCGCGCCGCGCAGGTAGCTCCCGCTCTCGTGGGCGGCGTTGACCCAGGCACCGAGGGCCTGGTGGACGTACTCGACACCGTCCGGGCCGGTGACGCCGCCGGCCTCGTCGAGCAGGCCGCGGATGACCTCGCGGTGCTCGCTGCGGATCTTCTGGCCGGCGTCCAGCATGCCCTCTTCAAGCACCAGTCCGGCGCTGTCGGCCGCCGGGGCGAGGGTCAGGGTGCCGGTCTGCTGGTCGAGTTCGAGGACGGCGCGGGTGGTCAGCAGGTGCCGCCGGATCGGCTCACCGGCCGCCGTCCAGGTCAACAGGCCGAACCCCAGGACCAGTTCGAAGCTCTCGCCGAGTGCGGTGGCGTCCTCGTGGATGCGGAACAGCGATCCGTAGAGGCGGCGCTGCGGCGCGCTCTCCTCGCGGCGCCGGGCCCACTCCTGCCAGGCGGTCGACCAGGTGCGGTACTCCTCCTCGATCCGGTCGCAGTCCGGGGAGTCCTGGCGCCGGACAATGCGGCGTTCGGTCCGGGCCGCGCCGTCCGGGGCGGGTGTGCGGTCCTCGGCCTCGGCGCTGTCGCGCAGCGCGGGCGGTGCGGCCGGCGGCCGGTCGGCCGGTTCGTCCTCGGCCAGCCAGGGCCGCAGGAGGGCGCCCGGTGCGGGGCGGCCGTGGTGCTCGGGCCGGGCGACGGTGAGCCAGCGGGGCTCGTCGCCGTCCAGGGGTGCGTCCAGGAAGCTCCGGACCTCGGGCCGGCCCTGCGGGAGCTCGCCCAGCCATTCCAGGTGCCGGACCTGGTCGAGGGTGCGCACGGGTTTGACCCTGCTCTCCCCCGCCTCCGCGAGGTAACGGAAGATCTGCTGGACCCGCAGGGCGTTCTCGCCGGCGGTCCCGGAGCGTACGTCGGACAACGGACCTCATTCGGCCGGGCACGGAAGGGATGGGCGCGCGGAGCCTCTGCGCGCGGGCCATGAGCCTATGACCGCCACCGAGCGCGTACGGCCGACTACGGAAAGCCGAGACCACTCTGATATCCGCCCCCGGGAACGCGGGGGGGGGGGGGGGGCCCCGCGGGGGGGGGGGGGGCGGCGGGGGGGGGGGGGGGGGGCGCGGGGGGGGGGGGGGGGGGTGTATTGTGCGCGCGGCCCCGCGGGCGCGCCGCGCC